>JAUMAI010000596.1:17632-19543 GCA_032116775.1 Pirellula sp.
CTTCTGGAAGGGGATAAGTACCTTCTTGCTCGATCGGGTTCTGCGTAGCGAGCACGAAAAATGGATCGGCCAACTGATGACGGGAACGACCGACTGTTACCGTACGTTCTTGCATCGCTTCCAAAAGAGCCGCTTGTGTTTTGGGTGGTGTTCGATTTATTTCGTCAGCCAGAATCACTTGTGAAAACAAAGGGCCTTCCATAAATCGACGCTCTAATGCGCCGGTCACTTTATTTTCTTCGATGATTTCAGTACCAGTGATGTCCGCTGGCATCAAGTCAGGTGTGAACTGGATACGAGAAAACGAAAGACTTAGTGTCTTAGCTAAACTACTGATGAGCAAGGTCTTGGCCAGACCAGGCACACCTTCCAACAAACAATGCCCTCGCGAGAATAAGCAGATAAGTAATTCTTCGATTACCTGTTGCTGCCCAACGATGGTCTGTGATAATTGGTCGAGTATCTGTTGGCGGGCCTTCTGTAATCGATCAATTGCATCGTGAGAGAGTGCCTCCGAACTACCCGATCCGATCATGCCGTGAATCCTAATTTTAAGCGTTGTAAAGCCTAGTAGTATCGCAAGGTTGTCAGAGGATGAACCAAGATTGAGTGTGACAACCGTGGAATGGAATCGGTTGCACAGTCAGGCATGGAGCATTATTCCCGAGACAATCTGGTCAGTTCAGACCACCTATGCGTTATTTCTTAACGATTAAGCATACCGAACCGGCGCGGGATAAACTAGAATCGATTACACGAAGGTGGCTGCAAGAATGAAATTCCCTAACCCCCCCTTAGCACCAATCGTATTGGCGACCACCAACCGTAAGAAGTTGGCAGAAATGCGTCAATTGCTCGAACCTCTAGGGTATCACCTGAAAAACCTGGCCGATTTTCCAAGCCCCCCAGAAATCGATGAAACTGGGACAACCTTTTTGGAAAACGCGAGGCTCAAAGCCATTGGCCAAGCGCGTCAGCTAGGGGAATGGTGCATCGGCGAAGATAGCGGCCTCGTTGTACTAGCTTTAAATGGCGAACCGGGGATTTACTCCGCCCGCTTTTCAGGACCCCAAGCCACCGATCAGTCCAATAATGCATTATTGCTTGAGCGCATGAGGGATTTACCACTCCAGAACCGCAAGGCCTACTACGTCAGCACGGCAGTTCTCGCTGATCCAGCTGGCAATGTGCACATCGAATGCGATGGGAAATGTTGGGGGGTAATTATCGATTCAGGTCGAGGTGTCCAAGGATTTGGTTACGACCCATTGTTTGAAATCCCAGAATATCACCTCACCTTCGCGGAGCTTGGGCCGACAGTCAAAGGAGTCTTGTCTCACCGGGCGAGAGCAATGGAAAAGTTCAAGCGGGAGTTGCAGATTCTCTTTGCGAAGTAACAGAGCGACATAATGTTTCCGCAATTTTTCCCGTGACTTCGTGCACCGTTACAGCCGCGGCTGCCCCAGCCGGACCTCCGGAAACCATTCCAATCGTGGCAGCGGTTGTTCGTCCTGTCCACCGGCCGACGCTTTTAGCCGCCGCCTCGTCGCATCCCATTCGCTGAGCAACCATAAATGAAGCGTATTCCGCTACATCCGCCAGGAGAAAGATAGGTTTGATCGCTTTCGCTGCACCTGCGAGTGGAGCTGACGCCACTTTTAAAGCGGTTTCGGTCAGTTTTCTCTTGGCAGCCAGGGCTAAAACGCCTTTGGCCGTTGCCGAAGTGGTTGAGTGAGCCAGGCCAACCATGCCTTCGACTTGCCAACTTCTGGCCCTTCCTGTCTTACACCAATGGGCGAAATGTTCGCAATTATTTTGGGAAAGTAGGTAGGCTCGCTCGCCGATAGCGTCTTCGGCTCTTTTGAGGACCTCGTCATGAGGCAAAGTGTTGTTATGTTCCACAACCGAAAT
>JAUMAI010000597.1:0-2826 GCA_032116775.1 Pirellula sp.
GCCAGTGGCGATTGAATCGGACAAAAATGAGCTCATAGAGGAGCAGTTCGCACAGTTCACCGCGTTACTGGGCGCACTTCGCGAAATTCGCTCTCGGCAGAATATCCCCATGAAGGATCGGCTGAAGTTCACCGTTCGTTGCACTCCCGACATCGAACGACTGCTCAAGCCGATGGAGCCCTATTTCGGCTCTTTAGCTGGAGCAGACTCGGCCTCATGGGGAGAAAACCCGGAAATACCATCGATTAATGCCTTGGTTAGCCTCGAGAAGATGGACGTCTACGTTGACCTAAGTAGCACGATCGACGTCTCGGCCGAAATCGCTCGCAACGAGAAATTGCTACAGAATCTGGTCAAGCAGATAGCGGGTAAGGAGAAAAATCTCGCCAATGAGAATTTTGTTTCTCGAGCCCCTGTCGAGTTAGTCGACAAGGAACGCCAAGCACTAAAAGATCTCCAAATGCAGCAACAAGCGGCCGAAGATGCTTTGACAAAGCTGCGATCGATGCTGTGAAGTCGCCTTGGACGCGGTATAATCAAGGCAGAGCAGGGTGGGATTATCTCTCCCTGCTTTGGGTACCTTTTGGTTTATCATCGCGAGGACGCGACGTTTTATGCCTGTCCAAATGCAGCTTGCTCGAATCATCATCAGCGAGATCAGCGACAATCAAGTCATCTATTTGAAGGAAGTTGATGGAGATCGGCAGTTTCCAATTCTGATCGGTATTTTTGAAGCGACGAGTATCGATCGTCGTGTTAAAACAGGGGAAAAACCTCCCCGTCCCTTGACCCATGACGTGATTGTTCAAGTAGCCGAGACTCTTGGGGCTACCGTTGATTCGGTCGTCATCAGCGAACTGAGGGAACACACTTACTATGCTCAACTTCGTTTACGTCGAGATGAAGAGATTTTGGAAGTAGACTGTCGCCCCTCAGACGCCATTGCCGTTGCAGTCACCTTCGAGCCACCTCTTCCAATATTTGTGGCGGAAGAAGTTCTTGAGCAGTCTGCCAATTAGGCTCGCCACATATTTAAGGCGAGTTCTATATTTGGCCGTATACATGTAGTTGCAAACACGGAGGTTGGGATGGCTCGGAATGAGCAATTGATTCGACAGCACAAGATCCTGCAGATTTTGGAGCGAAGTCGCTTCGGTTCTACGCTTGAAGAAATTCGAGACGCAGTCGTTGAGGAGCTTGGCTTATCTTCGATTCATCCGCGGAGTATTCGTCGAGATATTGAGGCTTTGCAGGCCGCAGGCTTTTTCATTCTCACTGAAGAAACCCAGCGTGGGAAAGTCTGGAAAATCAGCCGTGCTGACAAAGGCCTTCAGAAAGTTAGTATCTCGGCCTCAGAATTAATCGCCTTATCCGTGGGAAGGGATTTGTTATTACCTCTGATCGGTACTCAATTTTGGCAAGGAATTGAGAGTTTCTGGAATAAGCTAAAGGAACAGTTGCCCCCAGGTGCGTGGGAGCATTATCAGCGGTATCGCAAAACTCTCTATGTGACCGGTACACCTGCTAAGAAATATGAAAAGCAACAGGGTATTTTGAAGACAGTCAATCGGGCGATTCAGGAACATCGCCGGTTAGCCATCGACTATCAACGTCCCGGTAAAAGCGTTACGAAACGAAAGCTTGAACCTTACGGACTAGCCATCCATCAGTCCAGTATTTATGTCTTGGCCTTCGAGTACCCTTCAAGGGAGACGGAACGCCAATTAAAGCATTGGAAACTTGATCGATTCCTCTGGGCCGATGCCCTGGATGAATGGTACGTCTTCGACGAACAAGTCGATTTGCAGCAACACCTTGGTCAGAGTGTCGGAATTTTTTCTGGCCAGCAATCAACCCTCTATCGCATCCGTGTATCAGAGGTCGCTGCAAAATGGATTGAAGAAGATCCTTGGCATGCTGAACAACAATTGCATGTCAACAAAGATGGCTCGGTCGATTTGACGATCCCTGCTTATCATCCACTGGAAGTTATTCCCAAAGTGATGGCACTTGGACGCGAAGCGGAAGTTTTGGAACCGGAAAGCTGTCGTCGTTTGATCAGCGACATGATCAAAGAGCTCGCCAAGCTGTATGCAACGAAGCGTTAGGCATGCGGATTTCGGCTCTCCGCGGAATTAGCAAACCAAACAGAGTATTGGATCGTCTGCATTTGCGATTCGGCCTGCTGGCTACGATCGGCCAGGTCAAGTTGGGTCACAAAGCTTGGAGCCACATGTTTGGCGGCGATTCTTTTCCATTGGCTAAAAAAGTAGGCGTACGCCTGGACGCCTGTCCCATCCTCTTGGTAGGCAGTTACTATTTTTCGCTGGTACAAATCATCCGGCGTTCCCTCATACCCCTCAATTTGGTCAAGAACCTGAAGTGTCGCTTTTAGGTAACGAGGTTCAATAGTCCATATTTCACCCCGAACCCATTCCTCGCCCTCCCCAAGCCCTGGATAGGGGCCCAAATCGAAGAGTTTTCCCCGAACGTAAGCTGCCTGAAAGCTTTCGGGTGGGAAAGGCCAGGCCGATTGCCGACAGAACCCAGATTTGAGCGTCCCATAAACAAAAAAAGCATTGGTTTCCATACAGTCGTTCCAAACTATACCCTTCCCCCCAGATCGCGGCGGCATTTAGAAAACGGGCCCAGAAACCCACTTGTCGAAATCACAGCCTGCTAGTACAAACACATTAACAAAGGCGCACCCGTAGCTCAACTGGATAGAGCATCGGTCTACGGAACCGAAGGTTACAGGTTCGAATCCTGTCGGGTGTACTAACTTCTTTTCGATGCATCTCTGCATCACATGTCGCTATTTTAATA
>JAUMAI010000598.1:0-6824 GCA_032116775.1 Pirellula sp.
CTCTTCCACCCCAATTCGAAGACCCTACGTTTCGAAGTCGCTGGAGCGAGATTGTCAATGCACTGAATAGTCACGAGATGCCTCCGAAGACCGAACCTCAACCGAAAGCTGAAGATGTTGCTGAGGTCGTAGATTGGATTACGAGGGAGATTGTCGCGGCAGAACTCAAGTTGCGTGAAAACCAAGTTGTTATGCGTCGGCTCAATCGTTTGGAATATCAAAACAGCATTCGGGAGTTGACTGGTATCGAAGTGGATATCAGTAGCTTTCCCCAAGATCCACCAGCAGGTGGATTCGACAACATCGGATCAGCGCTCACCTTTTCACCCATGCAGATGGAATTATATCTCGAGACTGCTCAGCAAATTATGGCAAAAGCAATTGTTGAAGGAGAGCAACCGCCAACCGTTCGCTGGCGATTCGAGATCGATTCAGGGGACTCCGATTCCAATCGAGTAACCGTCGATGGGCAGCGTCCGATCGTTAATGGAGGCAGAAATCCTGTCCGCGATGGTTTTAAAGCGGTGCATCATGATTCATGGGATAAAAAACTCAACGTGCGCGATTTTGCTATAAAGTATCCTGGAAACTATATCGTTCGCATACGAGCGGCTGGACGAATTCCTTCGCGCGATGAGGTCGTCACTTCAGCTTCTAAAATTTTGCAGAAACGCTTCGATGATCAAATGGCTAAGGAGCCGCAGCGGGAAAAATGGCACCGACTTCAAATGGAAAAAGATCTAGCACACTTTCAGAATGACCGTATGTACGATTACGGGCCACCGAGACTTAAGCTCGTACTTGATCTCGGCGGACAGCCTAGGACCAATACGGAATTCGATGTTTCCGAAACGCTTGAGCAGCCCAAGGAATACGAAATTCCTGTAGCTTTTACGACTCAGCGAGCTGGTGTTACTGCTGAATATGCGTATTCGATTCCGAAAGTACTCGAGAATTTTTGGTTTCAAGGTTCTGACGACTTTGCTCGCCCGGAGCTTTATGTCGATTGGATTGAGATAGAGGGGCCGATCCACCCAACTTGGCCTCCCGAGAGTCATCGGAAGCTCGTTCCTGAAGAGCTTGTTGAGGAGGACGAAGCTCAGTGGAGTGAACAGATCATTGGACGATTCGCGCGAAAAGCATTTCGCCGACCAGTCACGCGCGACGAAGCAACGCCATACGTAATTATTTACGAGCAGGCTAGGAAGCAAGGGTTATCTAAACTCGAATCGCTTCGCTCTGCCTTAGGAGCGGTGCTTGTATCTCCTAATTTTCTTTATCTGGTCGAAACACGCGCGAGTGAAACGGAATCACAACTCAATGCACATCAATTAGCATCGCGTCTAGCCTTCTTCCTATGGTCAGGCCCACCCGATGCAGCTTTGATGAAGGAAGCAGATCAGAAAAAGTTGCTGCAGAAGGAAGTTCTTTTACAGCAGACGCGTCGAATGCTAGAGGATCCTCGAAGCGAAGAGTTGGTTCGAAATTTTGCGGATCAGTGGTTGGGTTTGCGGGAGGTTGGAGCAAATCCCCCAGCTCCGGACCTTTATCCTCAGTACGACCGGCATCTTGAGTTGTCAATGATTGAAGAAGGAAGAGCTCTTTTTCGCCATATTCTTCGAGAGAAAAAGAACATTTTGGATTTCGTGGATCCGAACTATGTAGTGATCAATGAGAGATTGGCTCGGTATTACGGTATCGAGGATGTCAGGGGAGATCAGTTTCGGGAAGTTAGCGTATCGGGAGATGAATCACGAGGCGGAATTTTAACCCAAACTGCCATGTTGTGTATCACATCTAACGGTACACGTACGTCACCCGTAAAACGAGGAACATGGATATTAAAAAACGTACTTGGCACGGATCCCGGACTACCGGTGGCTAATGCTGGAGATATCGCTCCTAAAGTACCCGGCATCGATAAGGCGACGGTGCGGCAGCGGCTGGAGATACATCGTCAATTGCCACAGTGTGCAAGATGCCACGATAAAATTGACCCATTGGGTCTGGCCTTGGAGAATTTTAATGCCGCGGGCGAGTTCCGTGAGCAGGAAGGTTTCGGCTACAAGGGGCGTATCGAAAAAGATGATCCCAAGATCGATGCTTCCTCACAATTGCCAAATGGTACAAAGATAAACGGCCCTCAAGAATTGAAGAAGGCGTTGCGGGACCAAGAAGATATGTTTTTGCGATGTGTGGCCCAAAAAATGTTGACGTATGCTTTGGGACGCGAAACGACTTTGGCAGATCAGCCAACAATACAACAGATCGTCTCGGAGACCAAACAGGCGGATTATAGCCTCAGTGCGATGATTGAAGCTGTTGTTGAATCGGAAGCCTTTCGATCTTATTAAAGCGTTGCGAGTTTGTGGATAAAACAGAAAAGGATGTGAGATGAGCCTGCCTTCATCAAAGCGTATTTCGCGACGTTATGTCCTACGTGGTGCGGGGGTTGCCCTAACCCTGCCCTGGTTGCAAGTGATGGCCCCAACGGCGCGTGCCGCGGATTCGAAATTCAAACCATGGACCCAATCGAAAGGCCCGCAGCCACGGATTATCTTTTGTTATGTCCCCAATGGCGTCAATATTCTTCAGTGGATGCCATCCAACGCAGGAAAGGGGTATGAGCTTTCGGCCACGCTTAAGCTGTTAGAGGAAGTACGCGATGACTTTACTTTACTGACCGGATTGGGACATCCTAGATGTACGGGCGGGCATAGCGGGGCTGATACATGGTTGACAGGGGCTGATCTCAAGTCCGTTCCTGGCAAAGATTATGCGAATTCCATGTCGATCGATCAGTTGATTGCTGAGGTTCATGGTTCGGAAACTCGCTTTGGATCATTGCAATGGTCTGATACGTCAGGGACTGGATCGGCTGGGCATTCGCATACATTGTCTTTTGATCGAAGCGGGACGCCATTACCGGCAGAGGATTCGCCTCGACGTATATTCGAGCGGTTGTTTGTGCCTGAATCCAGCAAAGATCGCGAGGAGACCTTACGACGCTATGCTGAAAAGAAGTCCATTCTGGATAATGTGCTAGAGGAATCTAAGCGACTTGCTAAACGTGTTGGTAAAGAAGATCAACGAAAGTTAGATGAATACTTAGGTAGCGTAAGAAACACCGAGCAGCGCATTGAGCGATTAGAGCAGTGGATCGATCGCCCTAAACCTGAAGTTGATGGTTCGCTGCTGCAGTTGGCTATGCAACCGCATAATGCCCATGATCGTCCCATGTGGATCGATGTGATGTTGGAATTAGCTTATTTATCTTTTGCGACCGATTCCACACGCGTGATCTCTTATGAATGGTCGCGCGAAGCGGGTGGTTTTGGTGGAGGAGGCGAAAACCACCATGAGCTATCGCATCACGGAGGCGATGCTGGGATGCTAGATAAACTAGCAGCCATCGATCGCTTTCATCTGAGTCGATTGAAACGGTTTCTCCAATTCCTCAAGTCGACTACCGATGGTGATCAATCGATGCTGGACCGGACGATTGTCGTATTCGGATCAGGTATGAATAGTGGCGAAGGAGGGGATCATTCTCCGAAGAATTTGCCCTTGCTGGTCGCGGGTGGCCAAGCCCTTGGTTTGAAGCACGGCAAGCATCTGAAGTTTCAGGTTGATCAGCATCCGCCGCTGGCGAATTTATGGTTGGAGTTGGCGCAGCGGATGGGTGTCGAGAAAGGTGAGTTTAGTGATTCTACAAGTGTGATGTCGGAGGTTCGGGAGGCATAAGTCGCTGGCGAATGGGATCGTTATCAAGGTATTCATCGACTGCCATTCGCCCATTCAAGTTTTGTAACGTTCGATCGACATGGTCCAACAGGTAGATGATCAAACCATTGGACCGAGCCCGGCAAGCGATATGCAGAATCGTATCTCCATCTTTATGGGATTGCGCATTCGCATCGGCGCCCATTTCGATCAGCAGACGGATCAACGCGGCATTCAAATGTTGGCCTGCAATTAATATGGGTACCAAGCGGTTGCGAAATTGATGATTGGGACTCATACCACCATACTCGATAAATAGCCGAACCATCGAGATATTGCCGCAGTGCAATGCCAGCTCTACATGTTCTGCTTCCGCTGGGAATTTTTTTAGGCCAGGAAATGATATCCAGCCCCGTTTCCAACAGCTAAGCGCTCTCAACGTATTACGGTCCAGTATCGTCACGCTTGGCAAGATGAGCTGGGACCGGAAGCCATTCGCGAGTTCCAATGCGACTTCCGCCTTGAATTCAGTCACGGCAGGCAAGGAGATGATTTGTGGATTGGGCAAATCTCGGAGAAGAGAGATTGAGTGCGTGGTCAATACCGCGACGTTGGGTAGCTTTAGTTCGAAGCAAGTCAGTCCGCGTAGATCCTGTATTACCTCGGGAGTAATATCGATAACATCCGTTCGTTCAAGGACTGTGTCCGTCATTTAGCGACCTAAATCGATTGAAGCGTTGGGGCTAACTAGGACGCGAGCCTACCAAAGCCATGTTGTCATAGTGAATCACTTCTTCGTAGGGGCAGTGGCCGAGGATATCAGCGATACGCGGGGATTTGCAACCACGAATCTGGCGAACTTCGGCGGCTGAATAATTCGTCAACCCACGCGCGAGTTCCTCGCCGGCGCGATTGATGATGGCTACAACATCACCTTTTGTAAAGTTTCCATGCACATCTTGGATACCGATGGGTAGTAAACTTTTTCCACCAGAGTGAAGCGCCTTGGCAGCCCCATCGTCGATGACAATCTGCCCACTCGATTGAGCAGAAAAACCGATCCAGCGTTTGCGTGGAGCCATTCCTTTGCCTTGTGGGAGGAATAGCGTCCCCTGCTCTTCTCCTCTTAGAAGTGCGCTGATGATTCCAGGGATTTTACCTCCCGCGATAATGACCGGTTGACCGCTTGAGGTCACGAACTGAGCTGCTTTAAGTTTGCTGGCCATGCCACCTTTGCTCAGTCCGGTCTTGCGATCTCTTACGAGTTGAAAAGTAGACTCGTCGACTATTGGAATGGTATGCAGGATTTGCGCGTTGCTATCTGCGGGATCGCGGTCGTAAACTCCTTTGACATCGCTAAGAATAACGAGCATCGAGCGCGGGAAAAGGCCAGTGACCATCGCTGCGAGTCGGTCATTGTCTCCGAATGTGGTCATCAATTCGTCTACAGCTACCGTGTCATTCTCGTTGATAATAGGAATAGCATTGAAGTCGAGTAACGACAAAAGAGTGTTGCGAACGTTTAGATAGCGGGTTCGATCATCAAGGTCTTCAGCGGTAAGTAAAACCTGAGCTGCTGGATATTCGGAGCGCGCGAGAGTTTCTTCATAGACTTGAATTAAATGGGCTTGGCCGATTGCAGCCACGGCTTGTAGCTGAGCCAAGTCCGTCGGGCGACTGGTCAGCCCCAGGCGGCCCATGCCAGAGGCTACGGCCCCGGAACTCACGAGGATAACTCGAAAGCCGGCTCGTCGAATCTCGATCAGTTGGCTGGCGAGTTGTTCAATTTGTTGGCGATCGAGTCTCCCGTCCGAACCGGTCAGAACTCGGGAACCAACTTTAACCACCCAGATATCGGTGGTCCGTAGAGCTTGTTGCCGAAAATCGGTAGAAGCTGAAGAATTGGTTCCGGCCTGTGGGCTATCCATTTCGCACCTGTTGTTCCATCAGTGGGCTGAATTGCGGGCTTAGGGGGACAAATTTTCCGGAAAATATTCGGTTCACGCCGATTAGGCCAGGCGACTATGCCGGAAATATTTGCCTAAGTATAACTCTCTTCGATTCCCGTGTAAGGAACCGTTTGCGAGTTGGCTCAGTGCGGGTAAACTATGGGAGCGGCAGAAAAGAAGGGACATGGGGGGAATCGCCATGGCCTTCTCGGGCAGAAAAAACCTTTTGAATAGGTGTTCATTGGACGCCGGTTTAGAGGGGACAAAAACGCAGGTGCTGAATGGAATACTGCATTGCCAGCAGAGGAATGCAGACAGATACCTTGCCTTTTCGTCGCACTAGCGACCAATTGGGGGATGGAGCTTTATGAGCGAACTACATCATGAGTGTGGAGTCGCCGCTGTTTATCACCTTCCTAAAAAAGAGATGAGTCCGCTCTGTCCCGATCCAGGTCCAGAAGAAGTTTCGCGGTTACTACCACGAATGCTACAGGACATCCAGAATCGTGGCCAACTCGCTGCAGGAATGACATCGTATTGTCCCGATCGCCCGCAGTTGCTGGATACGCTCAAAGATATCGGTGTGGTGAGCGAAGTGTTCCGCTTGTCCCACCGTGGGAAGAGCGAAGCGATCATGAAGCAACTCGCTGGTATGGCGGCCATCGGGCACGTTCGCTACGCGACCTGCGGTCAAGATGATCGTAACTATGCTCAGCCATTTGAGCGGCAACATATTCACAAGCACAAATGGTTTAGTTTTTGCTTTAACGGGCAACTGGCAAACTACGGAGAGTTACGCGATAAGTTGCTCCACGAAGGAGAGCATCATCTAGCTCGCGACACCGATACGGAAATCATCATGCACGAGTTCGGTAGGGCTATGACGGCCAGCCCTCCAGGACGCTCGCTCATCGATATTGTCGGTGAGGTCGCCAAACAGTTTGATGGCGCCTACAGCTTGGCGTTACTTAATGCCAGCGGCGAGTTGTTGATCGCTCGAGATCCGCTTGGTATCAAGCCAATGTGTTATGCGTTCGACGGCGCATTGTTTGCCGCTGCCAGTGAAAGCGTGGCTCTGTTGAATCTCGGCTTCGAGCCAACTGATATTCATTCGCTACAGCCAGGGCATGCGATTCTGGTTAACAGCCAAGG
>JAUMAI010000599.1:0-1947 GCA_032116775.1 Pirellula sp.
GATGTTTAAGGAATATTTTGGAACTGTGATACCTGCAGGGGACAACAAGTTCGCTGCGCTAAACACCTCTGTTTGGTCCGGGGGTTCATTTGTTTACGTTCCAAAAGGTGTTCATGTTGAGATTCCACTGCAGGCATATTTCCGAATTAACACTGAAAACATGGGTCAGTTCGAAAGAACCCTCATTATTGCCGATGAGGACTCGTACGTTCACTACATCGAAGGTTGCACGGCACCAATTTACAAGTCTGATTCATTGCACTCCGCAGTTGTTGAAATCATCGTCAAAAAAGGTGCGCGTGTTCGATACACAACAATCCAAAACTGGTCCAATAATGTTTACAACCTGGTAACCAAGCGAGCTATCGCGCATGAGGGTGCGACCATGGAGTGGATTGATGGAAATATCGGTTCGAAAGTAACCATGAAGTACCCATCGGTGATTCTTGCCGGCGAGTACGCCAGGGGAGAAACACTATCGGTTGCATTCGCTGGAGAAGGTCAGCACCAAGACGCTGGAGCGAAGATGATCCATCTCGCGCCACACACTTCTTCGTCGATTGTTTCAAAGTCAATTGCACGTGGTGGCGGAAGAACTTCCTACCGTGGTGAGATTCGTGTTAATCCAGGAGCACATCACAGCGCCAACACAGTTCGTTGCGATGCCCTTTTGGTCGACACCATCTCAAGAAGCGATACATACCCAACAGTTGATGTCCGTGAAGACGATGTGTCGATGGGCCATGAGGCGACAGTCTCGCGGGTTAGCGAAGAGCAGCTTTTCTACCTGCAGTCCAGAGGTATGGCCGAAGACGAAGCCATGGCAATGATCGTTCGCGGATTCATTGAACCAATAGCTAAAGAGTTGCCAATGGAGTACGCCCTTGAGCTCAACAAGCTAATCGAAATGCAAATGGAAGGGGCTGTCGGATAGTGGCAGGCGCTTCGGAGACAATCCAACACGGTTTGTCAGAGCATTCCCACGGCTTTGGAGTTCCGATTCAGACTCGTTCCGAAAGAGTAAAATCGACCAAACTCGAAGACTTTGCCGAAATCTCAACTCGCGAAGAGCAGTGGCGTTACATCGGTTCCGACGAGCTTGGCGGATTAGACAGGTCAGGACTTGAAGAGTTCTCCGGCGACATTACAGCCACTACAGCTGACGCTGTGGAGACATCTTGGATTGAATCAGATCACGCGCTTTTCGGTTCGGCTGGAATACCAGAGGATAGGGTGTCTGCGGCGGGATGGGAAGCAGCCAAAGCAGCGTATTTGATTTCCATTCCTGCAAACTCATCGCCTGAATCGTCTTCTGTCGAGATCAAGTCACTTGTTTCTGACCCATCTGCCTTGCATGTGATTGTGCACGCCGCAAAAGGATCACAAGCAACCGTAGTTCTCGAACACATCGGAGACGCAGTTTTGTCAGAGAATATTGAAATTATCGTCGACGACGAGGCGAGCTTGACTCTTGTCAGTATTCAGGAATGGAACTCGAAATCGATCCACTCCTCGGCCCAGTTCGCCAAGCTAGGTAGAAACTCTAAGTTCAAGCACGTCGTCGTGTCCCTGGGTGGTTCGGTGGTTCGCGTAACGCCTTCGGCGTACTTCGATGCTCCGGGTGGCGATGTGTCCCTGTTTGGGCTCTACTTTGCCGATGCTGGACAGTATCTAGAACACAGAATCTTCGTGGATCACTCACAGCCAAACTGTAAATCCCGAGTTACCTATAAGGGCGCACTTCAAGGCCAAAAGGCGCACACGGTTTGGGTGGGAGACGTTCTCATTCGTGCAGCTGCTGAAGGTACCGACACTTACGAATTAAACCGCAATTTATTGTTGACTGATGGTGCAAGAGCCGATTCGGTTCCAAACCTCGAGATTGAGACTGGTCAGATTCAAGGCGCAGGTCACGCCAGTGCCAGCGGTAGGTTCGATGATGAGCAC
>JAUMAI010000600.1:0-1500 GCA_032116775.1 Pirellula sp.
CAATCCATGCTTTTCGGCAAACTCGGTCAACGTTTGCCAAATGATATCCCAACTGCGTGAGCCTTGAAGTTGCACAACATGCTCATGCACTTCTTGGTCACTTTGCGGTCCGCCACGTCGCAGCAACGAACGACCAAAGTTGACCGTTCGCTTACCTAACAGAATCAATTCGACATAACCAAATATTCGCGAGACGATCAAGATGCCGATGACCACCAGCGCTGAAGCTATCGCTAGCGCTTCTTGATTCATCACCACGCTGAAAAATGCACCCAAGGCAGTTAAGCCGCAAAGGATGCTAACGACGAGAAGTAAGCCTGTTGTGCTTAAGCCAGACTTCAAGAGATTATGATGCAAATGAGCTCGGTCCACCGCGTAGATGCTGCGACCAGTCAACTTGCGCCGCAGTATCGCCATGCTCGAGTCGAACAGTGGTATCGCGAGCAAAGCGATTGGAACGAGCATCGTGACAGTCGTTGGCCCTTTCAAGCTGGCGCGAATCGATAACACTCCCACGGCCAAGCCAATCAACAAACTTCCTGAATCGCCCAGATAAATCGATGCGGGTGGAAAGTTGAAGATTAAGAAACCAAGCAGAGCACCTGCTAAAGCCGCAGCCATGATGGCTTCGGCGTAATGCTCACCCCAGAAAGCCATCGCTGAGATCGCAGCACAGATAATGATTCCTACCGTCGAACAGAGTCCATCGGAACCATCGATTAGGTTTAATGCATTCGATGTACCTGCCAACCACAGCAGAGTAAACGGAATCGCGGCCCAGCCCAAAGAAATCTTGTAAGTGAATATGGTCACTTCGTTGATCTGTAAACCACTGAGACAGAGGAACAAGCCGATCAGCAACTGGGCAGCGAGTTTCTGCCGACCTCGAATGGTCCAAGCGTCATCGGCGAAACCGATCAAAGAGATCGCGACAAAGGACGAAGCGATCGAGATAATCAGATGCCAATTGTACCGCACATAAGTAGCGGCTTCGGGCGCAGTGATGAGAGCGATACCACAGGTGAGAACAAAGGAAGCGAGAACTGCAATTCCACCCCCTAAAGCGATGGCGTTGCTTTGTAACTTCCGCAGTTGGTCTGGCTTATCGACAATCCCATATTTACGTGCTAACCCTCTCACCGTTGGGGTGATAAGCGTAGCCAGTAAAAAGGCTATCGTTCCAACTAACAATAATAAACCCATAAGGGCCACTCGGCTTGGCGGAAAATCATCGCTGCATATCGAACCGGCAGTCAACCAATCCTTCGATCAGCGAGCTACGAAACAGTGAGGACCCTTGGCAGGATTGATCCACACACGCCGCGTATCTTGCCTACTCCTAGCAATTCCCTTAACTCCTTTGAGTTTACTCCTCCAGCCATCCATGTCACGCATTTGGCGTCTGGAGATTAAAAACTAGCTCAAATTGAGACTCAAAGTCGTTAAATTGGGTGCTAAGCGACATATTGGCTAAAACTGGCAAACTGCGATGCAGATTGC
>JAUMAI010000601.1:0-7054 GCA_032116775.1 Pirellula sp.
CACTGCGTCTAGGCACTCCGGCAAACGCGAGCGTTAGAAGAATTACCGCCACTCCTGATCCATGCGCAAAGGCTTCACTCAGCAAGACAGCTTTCTTGAGGTCTCCAGGCAATTTGTAGGACTTGAGTCCATCAGCAATCGCAGAATCGAATTTGAAACAGGCAAGCCCGACCGTGAGGCCCAAGAGGACAAAAAAAAGTGAGGCCTTCGATACGAAGCGTTTTATTTCTAGCTGCGAAACGGGGTGACTCACCGCAAATCCTTAGAAAAATGTTGTGCTCATGATTACGGTAGCTCACCAGTGATTATTAGGGTTTGTTTGTCTAATGCTGGTTCTGCCGTTGTAAAATGGCTTAGGTCTACAGTATGCCAAGAGACAACGATCCGGGACAAGACCAGCCTGGTGAGTGCCGGCCCTCCAGGAGTGACCTGTTTTGGGTTATGCTAGGTCTTCGCTGGCGCGAAAAAAAAGAAAGCACACGGAATCACCGGTTGCTCCGGGCTTTCTGGTGAATGACATTGGTTCTCGGGCGTTATTACGTTTGCCCATAGCTATCTTTTCGAGAAAGGGCAGGGCGAGGGGGGAGAATTATGAGTTCCATGCTTGAGTCGATCAATGTCATCAACAGTGCTATACGAACCGGCTTGGTGCTTGTTTTTCTGGCAATCTTTGGAGGTGGCGGATATTGGGGGTACCGGCAATTTGCAACGGAGCGGGGTAAGTTTGCGATCGCCGAGCGGGAACTTTTGGGCTTGCAGGATCAATTGGGCAAATCGAAGGCCGCTTTAGTAGCAGCCGAAAATGAGCGAAAAGTTCTTGAGACCGAGTTGGCAGAACGTGTCAAGCAAATTGAGCGATTGCAGACATCCCTTCAACTGTTGAAAGTCGATCAAAGATTGGCCAGGCTCGATGTCTTGTCCGTTGAGCTAGGCAGCGAAGGTAAGCCGACAAAAACGAAAGTTCGCTTCACGGAACTATCTCCTGCTGGTGAGGCGCTGTCTGCTGGTAGAGAATTCGAGTTTGCTAGTGACGTCGTCTATATCGATAATTGGATTGTTCAATTTGATGATCAGTTTGTTGAGGCTGCTGATATCGAGAAAGGGACATCACTCTGTCTATTTAGAAGGATTTTTGCGGAGAATCAAGCGCCCGAGCAGGCTTACTCATTGGACGAAATCGGTATGCGTCCACAAGCTTACGCACGTGGTGGTGCGATGAGTGATTTTGAGAAAGAGATCTGGAGTAAGTTTTGGGACTTTGCCAATGATCCGGAAAAGGCGGCTGAGAAAGGAATACGAGCCGCAAATGGGCAATCGGTTTCAATTCAGTTGAGGCCGAATATGTCTTATAGCATTCAATTGCGTGCCTCTGGCGGCTTAACCATTACACCACTGAAGTAGCGAGTAGATTGAACGGATTTTTTTGCGGCCGTTTTAGAGATTAGCGCTTTTGCGGCGAACTGCAGAAAAGTGTTTGCTCGTTACAGTGGCGTTTAGGTGGTCAGAGGAAGTTCGCTTTCAGAAAACTCCTGGTATGCATTCATGATCCAAGATTCTGGAATTCTGGCTTTACAGCATAGATAAATTCGCAAGCGAGCGCGACGTATAACACCTTTCTCCATGAAATGGGAGAAGAGTTTCAACTTAAGTTGATCTGAATTACTTTCAGCTTGCGGAGCGCTAGCGACTTTTGTTTGGGCTGAATCCAACGGATGTACCATGACAACGACCGTCGAAGCATTGCCTGAGGTTACCCATGGCAATTCAGCAGCTGATTTTTGATGGGTAGCGATCTGATTCCAGGAGTGTCCAGAGATTTGGCAGCCGAAATTAATTTCCGGCGAACTATCGAGCAAGTTGGTTTGAACGCTTAACCAGACCTCTAAGCCCAGTACGTTCGGTTCGTTTGTGTGCAGGAGCCGAAAATAAGTCTGATAGCTGAATTCATCTTGGCTTTGTTCCGAGTAGTCAACAATCAGGTCAGACTGCCGAATATAGGCATCCGTCGGCGATTTAGCCCCACCTCGTCCCGGGGTTATTTGACACAGGGATGCGGTCGTGGTTGGGCAGCTTAGGCAGTAGATTGCAAGGCCAAGTTCAGGGTGAAGGGTTGAATACTTCGCTGTCCAAGCTCCATGCTTCAGATGAACTTGATTGCCATCTAGTTCCCACATGGGATTCGCTCCTGGAGTAAAGGGGGAAGTCAGTCCGACCGGTAGAGGTTATCATATTCCACTCAACCATGGAGTGTCGACCGGGATATAAACGCATCGTTCCGAGAAATAGGGTGAATGACTTGTCAGGCAATCAACTAAGACGAACCGCAACTGAGGCGGCCAAAGTGGGCGGCAGCATTTTGATGTCGTATCGTGATGCATTTAAGGCGAAATTAAAAGCTCCGCGAGACTTGGTCACCGATGCTGACGTCGCTTCTCAGCGGGCCATAGCCGACATATTGTTAGCCAGGTTTCCTGACTCGGTCTTTGTGGGTGAAGAAGAGGGGCATAATAGCGTTCGACCAGGAGCGGGAGAGTTATGTTGGATTGTTGATCCCTTGGATGGTACAGCCAATTACGTGCACCGTTTGCAAAATTTCTCCGTATCGATTGCGGCTGCGATCGATGGTCAAGTGCTGGCAGGAGTCGTTTTTGATCCAACGACGAACGAATTGTATGAAGCCGGTTTAGGTGAGGGGGCATGGCTAAATGGTGAAAGAATAAGTAACAGTGGTTGTGAAGATTTGGAATCTGCACTAATCGCTTGTTCTTTCGCTTCTTCCGTGCATCGTGACGCTCCGGAAATCAGGCAATTTGTGGAAATACTCGTTCGCTGCCAGGCAATTCGTCGTCTTGGTTCAGCGGCCCTTAACCTGTGCTATGTCGGTGCCGGACGCTTGGATGCTTATTGGGCACTTGCAGTAAAGCCATGGGATGTTGCAGCGGGCGCTCTCATTGCGACCGAAGCAGGAGCAACCCTCACGGGCTGTAACGGCAAGCCTTTCGAGTTGTGGGATCCGCATTTGGCAATTGCGGCGACTTCAAGGCTGCATTCAACCTTTGTGGAATGCCTAAATATTTAGCCTCCGAGGCGCGAGGCTATCCTGCGAGCTTATGGAGCTGCGCAATAGTCATTCGTCGGTAAAGTCAGATTACCCTAGTACAGCAACTATCGACCTTCAAAGGACGACGGAATTATGTGACCGGAACTTCCTTTGAAGTTGGCGTCGCGCGAATTTCGCCGGAGGCTTGTTTGAGAACTTCTAGAGCTAAGCTTCGATAGTCGTCGGCACCGTTGGAGGTCGGTGCGTACTGGAAAATGGATTGTCCAAAGCTAGGGGCTTCAGCCAAGCGTATATTGCGGCGAATGCGAGTCTGAAAAAACTGCGCCGTGGACCACACCTTAGACGATGCTGCCTCTTGGTATAAAAATTCTTCCACATCTCTGCTGACTTCCGCTGCCAAGCGAGTAGCCGACTCATACATGCAGAGAACAACGCCCGACAAGTGCAAAGTTGGGTTAAGTCTCTTGGAAACGATCTCGATGGTGCGCAAGAGTTTGCTAAGCCCATGTAACGCTAGGAAGTGCGGTTGTAATGGCAAAAATACTTCCTGAACGGCCGTTAGCGCATTGAGGGTCAGGACGCCGAGAGATGGAGGACAGTCAAGAATCAGGTAATCGAATTTCTCGTCGTCGACTTCCAGTTTGTCTCGAAGAATAACTTCGCGCCCTACCTCTCCCGCTAGTTCCATCTCGGCGGCTGCCAGGTCGATGTTGGCAGGTACGACATACAAATTGGTATCAGCCATTTTTCGTACGTCGGGCAAGTAGCAATCGCCACACAGGATGTCATAAACCGACTTTTGAGGAGTGGGCACGCTGATCCCAAGGTGCAACGAGGCGTGAGCCTGGGGATCGAGGTCGATGATGCATACTTTTTGGCCAGACGCAGCAATAGCGGCCGCCAAATTAACGGCGGTCGTAGTTTTACCTACGCCACCTTTTTGATTGATGATTGCGATCGAACGCATGATTGAGCTTCCTCCGTAAAGCGAACTAGCCTTGGGCCGATTGCTTGCAGCCAAGATAGAGAATCTAAGGCGTGGTGACTATACGAGTTCCCGATTTGATGGAAGCTTCCGTATTTTACATCGTTGGTAGCGGAACATGATGGCAATTCAGGGAAGTAGATCCGTGCGCGGAAAGCCTGGAGTGGTGAAATGCACAGCCGAAATATGGGGAACTGGCTGAGCCATTTCGGGAAAAGCATCATCGACCAAGCCGCTGTGGGAGGCTTCCAATAGCGAACCAATTTGGGACGGTGACGCCGATTTGAGTAACAGCAATTCTGCAGCTTGTAATTCAACCGCTAGATAGGCTGCAATAGAGTCGGTTGTGGTTGACCAATGCGTCGGTAGGTTTCGGCAGGATGAACCGTATATAGTGGATGTGCGTACAATGTACGTAAGATCATTTCTCGGAAATTGCTTTGACAGGCAATCTGGACCATGAGAGCTCCAGAAGCTTTGCAGCAGTCGCGGAGAGGCTGCTGCGCGAGGGGTTTGCGGTCCGAACGATTGAAATTGTGGCCACAGCTCGCACGCAATTTGCCAGCTGGCATCCAGCAAGTCAACGCATCGCCAATGCATTGTGGTGGCATCAAGCTGCCAGATCCGATCCAGTTGTCGCATGGCTTCAATACACTCGCCGCCCCCCACGATGATGGCGTTGAGGGCTGGCGGGAGTGTTTCTAGCCAGCGTGGTAGCGATGATTGGAGCAGCGGCCATGTGAGCAGGCTGCCTCCTACTTTAATGACGCGAATCGGGATCGGCGATTGGTGAATGGTTTCCATGAAATTACATGCGAAATCGGTGAGTGATTTCCTGCATCATTTGCGCGATTGCCACGGCTAATGAGTTGTCGGCTCCTAAAGGGGCAGCAATGCGAAAGAGACGATTAGGGTTTTCGTGTTGATATTTGTCAACCAGTTCGGAGGCCTCTTGCCAAAGTAGTCCATCGAAAAGCAAGTGCGGTTGCACAACGACCAGTTCTTCCCTTCTTTTTTGGGCAACATGTCGAATCAGTTCCTCAGGTTTAGGTTTGGCGACAGCGAAGAAAGCAGTTGCCGCGTAGGAAGCTTGCCCATGCTCTTTTCTCTTCAAGGTGAAGTGCCTCATGGCGCGGGTAGCCTGAAGAGAACTGCTGCCTCGGCCGAGCATTACAAGTGCTCTTTGATGAAGAGGTATTGCCTGATCGTTGGGGCTTAAAGCTTGTTCAAATCTTAGTTGAGAGAGTTTGAGGACTTCAGGGTGATGTTCAAGAGCGGGGGCTTGGTGCAGGCAGGTCAGTTGGAACTCATTGGCAGCACGGTGAACTTCACCGGGAATATCTTCTTTGGCGTGTCCTGCGGTGAACAGCAGGAGCGGAAAGGTAATAAATCGATTGCAGTGTTGGGCCAAATCTTTTAGCCCTTCTGCGATGGACGGCGAAGCGAGTTCGAGAAAAGCTGGGGAAAAAGGGGTGTCGCCCAGGTGTTTTTGGATGGCGGTTGCCAGGTCGAGGAACTGCCTTTGGCCAGTTGTATTTCGGGTTCCATGTCCAACAAAAAGGATCCCGACAGGGGGCGAATTCATTGTTTGTTCTTTTAGCCTAAAAAAATAGGTAAGACCTGCCGCGGAGCGAAGTTTGGGGATCGTGCCTATTGGCTTCGGCAGAAGAAAACC
Organism: Pirellula sp.; assembly: GCA_032116775.1. GTDB lineage: Bacteria > Planctomycetota > Planctomycetia > Pirellulales > Pirellulaceae > JAFLCP01. The sequence continues at coordinate 5,722 of JAUMAI010000601.1, forward strand.
GATTTATAATCGATTGGCGGCGGTTGGAATCAACGCTTCTTCTGAAAATCGGCCACGAATTCATCCGCTTAGCCACTTCGATGGAGTTTCACCCAATTGACGTAATCTAGGCTGATTATTACACTCCCACTGCATTGTATAGTGCCAAAAGTCATTGAATTTTAGGGAGTTTTGACGACTCTCCCTGTTTCTAACCTGGAGGTGATGAAAACGGTTATGGCCAAGTCGAACAAGATGATTTACTACTTCGGCAAGTCAAAAACAGATGGCGCCGGAGATATGAAGGCGTTGCTGGGTGGTAAAGGGGCGAATTTGGCGCAGATGACCAAGATTGGTTTGCCAGTGCCTCCTGGATTTACCATCACAACTGAAGTTTGCGTTCACTATTACAAGAACGGCAAGAAGCATCCTGAAGGCTTGGAAGCCGATCTCAAGAAGGCTGTCGCTTGGCTGGAAAAAGAGACCGGCAAGAAGTTTGGTGATCCGAAGAATCCGTTATTGGTTTCCGTTCGGTCCGGGGCGCGCGATTCGATGCCGGGCATGATGGATACGATTTTGAATCTCGGCTTGAATGATGAAACAACCGAGGGCTTGAAGAAAGCGACCGCTAATGGTCGATTCGCTTGGGACTCCTATCGTCGCTTTTTGCAGATGTATGGCGACGTGGTTATGGGTGTGCAGAAGCGTCACGAAAATGAGCATGAGCCATTCGAAGAAGTAATGGATGCTCTGAAAGAAGAAGTCGGTGTCACTGAAGATACCCATCTGACCGAAGAGCACCTGCAGGAACTAGTGTCGCGTTACAAGAAGCTCATCAAAGAGCGAACTGGCAAGACTTTCCCAACCGATCCAATGAAACAGTTGGAAGGTTCGATCGCGGCAGTCTTCGGTTCTTGGATGAACGAGCGAGCTATCCTGTATCGTCAGAAGTATCGAATTCCTGACGAGTGGGGAACTGCTGTTAACGTTCAAAGCATGGTGTTCGGCAATATGGGCGATGATTGCGCCACCGGTGTTGCCTTCACCCGTGACCCAGCTACTGGAGAAAACGTTTTCTATGGTGAGTATCTAGTTAATGCTCAGGGAGAGGACGTTGTTGCTGGTGTTCGCACTCCACTGAAGATCGCTGAAATGGCCAAGGATAAGATCATTGGCGCAGCGTTTAAGGAGTTGTCGGACGTACGCAAGACATTGGAAAAGAACTTCGGTGACGTGCAAGACTTCGAATTCACCATCGAAAAGAAAAAGTTGTACATGTTGCAAACACGTAACGGCAAGCGAACTGCGTTGGCCTACGTGAAGATCGCTCATGACATGGTCAAAGAGAAGCTCA
>JAUMAI010000602.1:0-16468 GCA_032116775.1 Pirellula sp.
CAAGAGACCGGAAAGGTCGTTTTGGAGATCGATCAGCAAGAGGTCGTTTTGGATCGCGAGGATATCGAGGTTCGATTACAGGCTAAACCGGGTTGGGCTGCGGCTCAAGGGAAGCAATGCGTGGTAGTTCTCAACACGGAACTAACCCCAGAACTGATCCGCGAGGGCTTGGGTAAAGATCTCAATCGAATCATTGGTGATATGCGTAAGAAGTATCAATGCAAATTCACAGATCGAATTCGTTTGGTGCTTGTCGGCGATCATGTTGAGGTCGACCAAATGCTTCTGGAGCAGCAGGCGTCGATCATGCAAGCGGCTTTGATCACCGAGTTATTGCGTCAACCTCTCGATGGAGTTGTGCTTGAGACGATCGAACTAGGTAACTATCAGATGCAATTGGGAATTCAAATTATCGGTACCTAACCGATGATGAGATCGTTCAGAAGGTTTGGGCAATGAAGAAGTTACCGATAGCAGTTCTAATTTCTGGCGGTGGTACCACGTTGCAAAATTTGATCGACTGCGAGAAACGAGGAGAGTTGCCGGTCGACTTCCGCGGGGTGATCAGCAATCGAAGTCAAGTTCGAGGAATAGAAATCGCCAAATCGGCCGGGATAGAGACAGCCATATTGCCGCGTAAAAAATTTGAGAGCGACGAGGCATATCGCGAAGCTGTCTTCAGTCAGATTCGGAGTTGGGGTGTCGAGTTGGTAGTGATGGGTGGGTTTCTCCAGCATTTGCTCATCCCCGATGATTTCATGCTGCGTACGATCAATATTCATCCCTCTTTGATTCCATCTTTCTGCGGACACGGTTTCTACGGACAGCATGTCCATGAAGCAGCGATTCAATATGGTGTAAAGATTTCAGGATGTACCGTGCACTTTGTGGACAATCAATTCGATCATGGGCCCGTCATTGCGCAACGCAGTTGCCCGGTGCACTCAACCGACGATTGGAAGTCATTGCAACAGCGAGTCTTTCAACTTGAGTGTGAGCTATTGCCCGAAGTTCTCCGTCACTTTGCGGCTGGCCTTGTGAAGGTAGCCGGTCGTTCGGTATCTATACTTGAGTCTTAGACAACAACAAGCTATCAGGTATCGCGAGTTGGCTGAGAGTGCCGAATTATTTCCTAGCTAGTGGGAAGATGGGTCGCACTCGCCAAGCTAGTCCCAAGTTTCACAATTCGCTCTGAGACGTGGATGCTAGTCTTTGATTTAATTTGCTTTCCGATTTGACATCGGTGACAATAACAGAGGTAAATGCTAAGGTCTCCCTCCTTGCTTCTCGCCGCTACCTCGCTTTTCGCACGCATGTCATCAATCTCGTCTTATTACTCAGAGATGGGCAGTTCTAAAATCAACTTTTCATTTATGGGAAAGTTGACCACTTGGCTCTATTGCCTCGTCTTGGTAGCTTCGCAGTTGGTACCACATAAGCTAGCTGGGCAAGATGCTTCGACCGCTGAGTTTTTTGAAGCAAAAGTAGTTCCTATTCTGTTAAGCCATTGCCTGGAGTGTCACAATCGCGAGGAACGCTCTGGCGGCCTTGCTTTGGATGGCAAGCCTGATTTCATCAAGGGAGGGGAGTCTGGTTCATTTCATGAACAGCTTGTGCCAGTTGATAATCTGCTGTGGATGAAGGTTGTCGATGGTGAAATGCCACCACCTCGACAAGGTAAGCCGCAACCATTGTCTTCGTCCGAAAAAGAGATACTCAACGAATGGATTCGCGCAGGAATGCCATGGCCTGAGGGAAGAACTCTCGATCCTTTCGAAAGAACGACACAAACGAGAGCTGGCCGCGACTGGTGGAGCCTGCAGCCACGAGAAGTAGTCACTCCACCGAGGCCTGATACCAGCGATCCGAGCGATGTATCGAACTACATCGATGCATTTGTGCTGGAGAAATTACAGGCCCAAGGTTGGCAAATGGCTTCTGTCGCTAATCGAGCTGACTTGTTGAGAAGGCTTTACTGGGATGTGGTAGGACTGGCACCATCCGATACGGAGTTACGAGACTTCGAGCAAGATACCGCACCGGATGCCTATTCCAGACGAGTTGAGCAGCTATTAGCTTCGCCGCAGTTTGGCGTACGTTGGGGTAGGTATTGGTTGGATCTGGTACGTTATGCAGACACCTCTGGCTACGAACGAGATCAGGAGAAGCAATTTGCCTGGAAGTATCGCGATTGGGTGGTAAGGGCTCTGAATGAAGACCTGCCGTACGATCAGTTTGTGAGGTGGCAACTGGCTGGAGATGAGGTAGCGCTGGCGAAATCTAAGGATCTACTAACGGATGAGGTGGTCGCGACTGGATTCTTGAGGTTGGGGACTTGGAATGATGAACCGAATGATCCTGCCGATTACGTGTATGAACGACTGGAAGACTTAATACATGCGACCAGTAGTGCGTTTATTGGCTTAACGATCAAGTGTGCTCGTTGTCACGACCACAAATTCGATCCTATTTCGCAAGCAGATTATTATCGTCTGGGAGCTGCGTTCTGGCCGGGCCCCATTGCCGCCCGAAATCGCGATTGGCTCGGAGGGCCAAGTCCAACGGAATTGCCAGGTAACGTTTTGGGGTGGACGGATCTTTCGGCAGATGCACCTATCCTTCGCCGTTTGCGAAAAGGTGAAACCAATCAGCCATTGGAAGAGGTTCCAGCAGGCACGATGAGTTTCGTGCCTGCTTTATATAAGGATTTCGCTCCACCTCCCGAAAAAACAAAAACGACCCTAAGGCGATCGCAACTTGCTGATTGGCTTTTGGATTCCTCCCATCCGTTGACCTCGCGCGTCATTGTAAATCGATTGTGGCAATTTCATTTCGGCAATGGTTTGGTACGGTCGGCGAACAACTGGGGATTCACCGGCGAGACACCAAGTCATCCCGAATTGCTTGACTTTCTCGCGGAACGCTTAATTGGCTCTGGCTGGAGTCTCAAGCGACTTCATCGAGAGATACTACTGTCGCGCACCTATCAGCAGTCAACTCGACATCCTCAGTCAACGCTTTACGAAGCTAAGGATGCCGCCAATCGACTGCTATGGCGAGCCAATTCGCGGAGAACGGATGCGGAGTCACTTCGAGATAGACTGCTTCAAGCCGCCGGCAATTTAGATTTGCGGATCTCAGGGCCAGGCTTTCGACCACCGTTAGCCAAAGATGTACTCGATGGTTTATCCATGAAATCCAAGGCCTGGGTACCCTCATCCTTAGAGGAACAATCGCGAAGAAGTCTGTATCTTTTTTCACAGCGGTCGTTGAGTGTACCGCTGATGAATACCTTTGATGCGTGCGATTCTTCCCAGCCTTGCGCACAGCGCGAGGTTACAACCGTCGCGCCTCAGGCTTTGGCTATGTTAAACAACCAGATGATTGTCCAGCCATGCGAGCAACTTGCTAATCAAGTCGTAGCTCGTTCCGATTCACTACAATCGCGTCTGGAGCAGATCTGGCGGAGCGTGATGTTGCGCGAGCCAACGGGCATTGAACTGCAGCAGAGTGCAGTATTTGTGAAGCGACAACAGAAGTTGTTCGATTCGCAAATACTGGCCTACCAGAATGGACTCGCAGACTCCGGGACCGAACGCAAGCCACACAGAGTTTTTGAGTTTATTGCAAACAAGGACAACGTTTCCTTGACCAGCAGTCTGGATGTAGAGAGCTGGCGAGATGCAACGGATGATGAGTTCTTTCTTGCTTCGCCTGCAAATGAAAATCGACCGGTGTATCGGGATCGAGGCGATCGCGAACTCAGTCATCTTATGTTCGACGGTAACCAGCGTTATCTGGTGTTGAATGGTAGCCCTATTCAATCGGACGGTTTCACTATTATGGCTGTGATTCGTGATAGGGATGATACCGGTCATAGGCAAATCTTTTCCAACTGGAATGGCTCGGCAGGCAATTCCGTGACCTCTTTTTTTCTGGGGCTAACCGGAGAGGGGCGCGTGCGGGTTAGTGATGACTTCACAACCCAGAAGATTTTAGGCCCGCGGCACAGTTGGCATGTGTTAGCAGCGGTCGTTAGTTCCGAAGATGTCAAAGTATTTGTTGATGGTGAACTGCTCGAGCAACTTGGCAGAGGGCTTAGTCCTCGGAACTATAGTGGCAGTTATGTGATCGGGCAGCAGGGGAATATTCAAGGTGAGTATTGGAATGGGGATATTGCTGCGCTGTCACTCTTCGCGGAAGCGTTGCCAGATGAAGATATGAAAAAAGTTATGCAGCCATGGTGCCAAAGAATTGGCGTCGAGGTTAAACGCGAAAGCTATAACGCAGAAGTGTTGGCTCTAGCCTCTCTGATTCAAGTTATGGTCAGTTCCAACGAATTTCTTTATATCGATTGAAGCCATCCGTAATGTGTGCACTCAAGCAATCGCAATCAACGACTGGATTGTTCCCTTGTCTTCGTACTCGGCGAGAGATGCTATGGGAAATGGGAGGTGGTTTCGCTGGAGTTGCACTGGCTGGATTGTTATCTAAGGATGGTATTCAGGCAGCACGATGTTATGGAGAAGAGAAGCGTTTAATAACCGATCTCGCTGTACGCCCTAGCCACTATCCAGCCACAGCGAAGAGCATCATCTATTTGATGATGAACGGTGGCCCAAGCCAGGTCGATACTTTCGACTACAAGCCCGCTCTGGAAAAATATGCTAACCAACCGCTCCCTGCAGACAAAAAATATATCAACTCCGGGGGACGAAAGGTTGGCTTTTTGACGCCTGCTCAGCGTCCTTTTCGCGCTGGTGGAGAGTCGGGGCTACTGATATCCGATTACTTTCCCAAAATTCGGGAACATGCCGATAAGCTGGCGGTCATAAAATCGTGTCACACTGACAGCCATGCCCATGGATCTGCTCTGGTCGAGATGAATACTGGGAAAACGATTGTCGGGCGTCCTAGTTTGGGGAGTTGGTGTGTCTATGGATTAGGTACTGAAAATGAGAACCTGCCAGGCTATGTTGTCATTCTGGATAAGCGAGGTGGACCGATTGGAGGACAACCGAATTGGTCTAGCGGTTTTATTCCGGCCACTTTTCAAGGAACTTTGTTTCGTTGTGATGGTGCGCCAGTATTTGATTTAACTCCTCCACGATTACGAGATGGCCGGATTCAGGCTGAACAGCTGGAGATGTTGCGGTGGCTCAACGAAAAACACCAAGACTCACGTCCCAACACTGCCGATTTACGTTCCAGAGCCAAGTCGTATGAATTAGCCTTTCGCATGCAAGCAGAGGCTCCCGAAGCTGTTGATCTCTCGCAAGAGACCGAGCAGACGCTGGCAGCGTACGGCGTAGGTGTTCAGCCCACTGACGAATTTGGCAGAAACTGTCTAGTAGCTCGTCGTTTGGTGGAACGCGGTGTGCGTTTTGTTCAGCTCTATTCTGGTGGTGGACATTTGGAAGAGACTTGGGATGCACATGCGGATGTCGAAAAAAATCATGGCCAACATGGTGCTGAGGTCGATCAGCCCATTGCCGCACTGCTAACGGATCTTGAACAACGTGGCTTACTCGATTCGACCTTGGTTGTTTGGGGTGGTGAATTTGGAAGAATGCCTTTTAGTGAAGGCGAGGGAGCCAGAGGAAGGAATCACAATCCATATGGATTCTCTATGTGGTTCGCTGGCGCGGGAGTGCGCGGTGGGATGTCATATGGTGCGACAGATGAGTTTGGATTTGCGGCGGTCGAGAACAAGGTTCATGTTCATGATTTACATGCGACCATGTTACATTTGATGGGGCTGGATCACGAACTGTTGACGTTTTTCTATCAGGGACGTGAAGAGAGTTTGACAGATGTGGGTGGACGCATCATTCGCGAGATCTGCAGCTAAATCGAGATCATGGCACACCATCGCAACGACGCGTGGATCGACCAAGTCAAGCAATGGAGTGATGCCAACTTAAGAGCAGATATCGAGCTTACTGTTGGCATGAAAGTAGAAGCGGGGCTATAGAGATCGATTCCATTTTTACGTGGAAGTCTTGGTCGCTAACTTGGAACACTGTAAATCCAAGCCACATCATCCGCGCCGCTGCAGTGGAATGGATCGGCCCGTTTATTGCCCCTCTAAAAAAGTCTTATGACTCAGATTATATAAAACTGTCATCATTCACTGGTGCGGGGGAATTCACAAGTGAATGATGACACTTCAGTATGGGCTCAGGCTCTCGAGACAAATTCGCCAGTTAGAGTATTCACCCGGATTCTTTCGCCCTGTTTGATATACTCTGGTACGTGCACCTCGAGGCCGGTTTCCAGTTTGGCAATCTTAGTGCGAGCGGTTGCAGAATTACCGCGAACCGCAGGATCGCATTCCGCAATATCAAGATCGACTGCGCTGGGGAGTTGCAACCCAACGCAGCGATCTTCGTAAATCAAAGCAAACATTCCCTCTAAGCTTTCCGTGACGTAAGGTACTTGTTCTGGGGCGTCCTCCATCGCCAATTGGAACTGGTCATAAGTTTCAGTGTCCATCAAGTGTAGATGCGTAGGGTCGCGGTACATGAGTTTCACCACACGTTTTTGAAAGTCCGCATCGGGAAGGGAGTCGGTGCCTTTGAGGACAAAATCAACTTTATTGCCCGTGATAAGATTTCGAGCGCGGTATTTGTAGAGAGTTGCCGCACCGCGAGCGGAAGGTGTTTGGACATGGAGGTTTTCAATCATCACTGGATTTCCTTCATAGACCACCACAACACCCGGCTTAATATCTTTGGCCAACATTCAATTCATCCGTTTCGATTAGAAAGACATGGACTTTGGTTAGGAAAATCGACTTCGCGATTTTAAAAAATCGGAGATTGTTTTTGTAGCAGCATGTTATTGCTGAGAACTGCGAGGGCTTTTCAGAACAGGATCGGCCGCAAGAGGAAGTTTAACAGGCTTTCCTGTCTGGGCAGATTTATAGATTGCCAAAATTAATTCGACAGATCTTCGGCCTTCGGCACCATCGATCATTGGTGGCTTATTTGATTTGAGAGCGGATAGAAAATCTTTGAGTAGTTCACGATGAGCGTGATGTCCGATTGCAGCAGGGTCACCAGCTCCACCACCCGTTTTAGTTCTGGATGCCATCTCATCGCGAATTTGCTGATCTTTCGCATTCGGTTTAGCGAATTCCCAGCGGATAATATTCTCTTCTTCGAGAATCGCAGAGCCTTGGGAGCCGCTGATTTCGATTTTCTTTAAAGCACCTGGATAGGCGGCGGTCGAGGCCTCGATGACACCGACCGCTCCGTTCGCAAATTTTAGAGTGGCTACTGCCACATCTTCTACTTCGATTCTCTCGTGGGCCAGCATATCGGTATAGGCATTGACTTCCACCACAGGTCCCATCAACCACAGCAGCAGGTCAACGCTGTGGATTGCTTGGTTCATCAGCGCTCCACCCCCATCGAGCTTCCAGGTTCCGCGCCATGCTCCACTGTCATAGTACTTTTGTGTTCTAAACCACTTTACATATGCATCGCCGAGCACAAGACGCCCAAAGCGATTTTGGTCCACCGCTTTTTTTAGCAATTGAGCCGATTGATGAAATCGCGATGGGAAGATCGTGACGAGTTGCACTTGGTTAGCGCGGCAGGCCTCGATGATTTTATCACAGCGTTTGAGGGTGACCTCTAGCGGTTTTTCGACGACAACATGTTTGCCAGCTTTGGCAGCTGCAACAGCCGGTTCCATGTGGGCGCCACTAGCGGTGCAAATAGTGACTGCCTGGATATCGGGCCGTGCTAGAAGGGATTCAAGAGAGGGCTCTACTTCGCAACCAAACTTTTCAGCGAGTTGTTGCGCTTTGTCGGGAGTTCGATTATAGCACGCGACTAATTTAGCTCCGCGGATCTCGGCAATAGCTTTGGCATGAAAGTTCGCAATCATGCCACATCCGATGATACCAAACCCGAACGCCATCGTATGGATCTCCCCCTACAAGAAACGGCACGACCGCAATCGTGCCGCGTTTAACAAATCACTTGCGGGAATTCTAATCGACTGAGGGGGATTCTTTCGAGCCCTAACTAAACGAGTTCCTTCATCGGTCGAACTTCACTATCGACCGGATACTGTGGACGGCCACGCAGGTCGAATTCGCGAACCGAATTCAAGTCGATTCCCATTTGATGGTAAAGAGTGGCGAGTATTTCCTGGAAAGTCGTCGGTCGCTCGGTTGCATACTCACCTAAGCGGTTTGTCGCCCCGATAACTTGCCCATGTCGCATGCCACCGCAGGCTAACAGCGCACAAGAAACTTGAGGCCAGTGATCTCGGCCCGCATCCTTGTTGATTTTGGGGGTTCGGCCAAACTCGCCCCAGACCACCACAGAAACATCCTTATCCATGCCGCGTTCGACCAAATCATCGATTAAAGCGCACAGAGCCTGATCCAAACGCGGGATATCTTCGCGGCAACGATCGAAGTTTCCGCCATGCCAGTCCCAGCGACTGAAATTCAACGATACAGCTCGAGCTCCAGCTTCAACCAGTCGGCGAGCAATCAGTAAATTTTCGTTCATGCGTGGGGCGCCGTCAGCGTGAAACTCCTGCATGCCTTTGCCATATCGCTCTACGATTGCAGGATCTTCCTTGGACAAATCCATCGCTTCAGCCAACTTGCTGCTGGTGAGAATTCCAAGTGCTTGTTGAGTGAATGCATCCAGGCCGGTCATGGCTCCAGTGCGGTCGGTATCGCGTCGGAATTGATCCAGTGCGGTCAAGAGCTGACGGCGATCGTTAAGTCGATCCAACGTCACATCTTTGAGAATCATGTTGTCGAGTTTCGATACTTCTCCACGGCCACCGACTAAACGGAAGGGAGCATGAGCCATTCCTAAGAAGCCACCTTTGCCAGGTTCACCCCAAGGTGCATGATCGGTTTTGTACATTAGGCTCAAGTGAGGTGGAACAGCTGGATCAACGGGCCCTTGCAATTTGCTGATCCAAGCTCCGAAGGAAGGCCAGCCTCCGGCCGGAGGATTTCGCTCGCCACGACCGGTGATGCATTGCTCGCTATAGTGTGGACCTTCGGCTCCAACCACCGACCGAATGATGCTGCAATGTTGCATGCGTTTGGCCAGGCCCGAGAACAGTTCGCAGATCTCAATCCCTGCAACATTCGTTTTGATGGGTCGTAGCTCGCCACGGATTTCAGCTGGTGCATCCATCTTCAGGTCGAACATGTCTTGATGCGGAGGTCCACCCGGGAGAAAAACGTTGATAACGGCTTTGTGGTTACCTTTCATTCCCGCATTGGCTTCAGCGGCTAGCAGTTGCGGCAACGACAATCCGCCTAGGGCCATGCCGCCAATTTTCAAGAAGTCTCGGCGTGCGACTCCATCGCAAAAACGATCTGCTACAGGCTTGGAAAAGAATGTAAGCATCGTAGGGCTCCTAGCGCGGCGGGATTGTGTAGGTAGGACTATAGATCGCTCATCGATCCAGTCGTTATGGGCACCGTATAAAATCTTGAATTTTACGATTGGGCGGGCTTGGATTGGGCTGGAAGGCAAACCATTCGTCGCTTCCTATGCTTGGTCCAAATTACCGCTTCATTTCAGGCTAAAGCAAGTTTAGGTAGCTGACACTGCAAACCAGATCCTTGTTTGTTTTCGAAGGTTCTGATTCGTAGGTTCTGGCTCCTAAGTTATGGCACTGGATTCTCAACCACTGCGTAACCGAGGTGTTCAGGCTGGACATCAAGGTGGGAACGCGACGCCAAATCTGCGGTAAGTACGCGAAACAGCCTCACGACCCCCCTAAGATACAGGCTATTGAACTCCAATACAAATATTTTCTATCGGCAAGTTAATTTAGGAAAGGGGGAACTAACCCCCTTAAGATTGCTTTTTTGGGAAAAAAAGCACCAGGACTATTGAGCGAGTCCGATAATTGTGATAGCTTATTGTTATTCCATCCTCCCTCTCCGACCTGCAAGGGGTTAAATCAGCCCGTTGCGGGTTCTTGTCAGGAGCCCATTCGAGGAAACAACGGGTCAAAGATCTGCCCATCTTTGAACGGTTTTCTCGAATGGGCTTTTTCATGCGCTGAGACCCATGCGGCCAGCATCCCGGTTACGGGCAGATTACGATGTAACCAACCGAAGCGTCATTGTTTTAGGCAGCCAATCGGTCGATCTACCCACTCAAAGTTGCAGAGGCCGTGTTATGGCGTTTCCGGAAACAATTAAAAAAAGCATGGTGATCGGCGCTCATATTCCGCCACCTGCCCGCCGCTTGGAGGCTTTGGTTCAGCAAATGCTGAAGCTTCCACGTGCACAATGTCTGCAAGCGATTCGCGAAGGCTCCGTAAAGGTCAATCAAAAGGTTGATACGCGTGGCGCGCGCTTTGTCGAGGAGGGGGATTTCATCGAAGTCGAGTTTACTCCTCCTGTTGTGGTGCAGAAAGCTCCAGTGGCCGATCGGCGCGAGCCCGTCGAAATTATTTATGAAGATGAGGCCATTGTTATCGTTCAAAAGCCAGCGGCGCTGTTGACCGTGCCGACGCAGCAGCGGGAGAGTAGGACGGTGATTTCCGATCTCAATCGGATGCTTAAACGCAGGCATCCACCAGAAGAAGCCTTTGTCGTGCATCGGCTTGATCGAGGTGTTTCCGGTGTTTTGCTATTTGCTAAAAGTATTGAATTAGCCGAGCAGATGCGAAATCAGTTCGCGGCACGCAAGCCCAAACGCCATTACCATGCTTTAGTCTATGGGCTGGTTTCAGAAGACCAAGGTACCTTTGAGTCTTATCTGGCGACGGATGAAAATCTAAATCGTTACTCTACAGACGATGAGGCGGAGGGACAGCACGCGATTACTCACTTTCGAGTTCTGCGTCGATTTTCTGATGCGACCTATGTCGAAGTGTGGCTAGAAACGGGACGGCGAAATCAAATTCGCGTTCATTTTGCTGAGGCGGGGCACCCAATTATTGGTGATGAGCGTTATGCACGGCACGAGCAACCCCACCGTCACTGGGGTGCACGACGAATTGCTTTGCACGCTTTGGATTTAGGCATCACGCATCCTGTTACCGGTAAAGAGATGATGTTTGAAAGTCGCTTGCCACTGGAATTCGAAGCATTCTTCCGAGCCGAGGACCGGAAAGGCCCGAATACGAGTCGACCATTTCGTCGAAGCAATAGAGAGAGAGGGTGAGAAAATTACCCATTTCGCCGCTTCCCGGGTTGAGCTTTGTGGCTTTCCATGGCATGCTGCACATTGATATTTTCAGGCGATTTTGGACGGCCCTCTTTCTGATCGCTCTACTGCAGATAGCTCGTATTTATCGGGGTGTCATCGGTTTGGATAATGCTGATTGAAGCAGAGTCCAGGAATCATTTGACTATCCGTAGCACTGGAGATTTCCATGACTAAATACTCCTTTAGTGGCTTACGTCATTTCACCAACAAGAAAATCCTAATCAGCATGATAGGTTGTTGTGCCATGATTAGTTCTGCTTCGTCGATTGACGCTCAAGAGCCCGCGTCGACCGCGCAGGCAAATCAGGCGAGCCCGGCAAATCAAGCTGGCGCTGTGACTCTACCCAGAGCGATGCAGATTGAAGATCTGTATCGCTTTCAACGAGTTGCAGATCCGCAAATCAGTCCTCAGGGTGACTGGGTGGTCTACCAAGTCAGTACGGTTGACTTATCTGCCAACAAAACGGCGACTTCACTGTGGCTAGCGGCGGTTGATGGCAAGACTCCACCTCGGCAATTGACGAATTCGCAAGGTAAAAGTGATCGTCATCCACGTTGGTCTCCTGATGGAAAGAAGATTCTCTTTGAATCATCGCGCAGCGGTTCAAGCCAACTCTGGGTCATCGATATCGATGGTGGTGAAGCGCGGCAGCTAACGACTCTTAGTACCGGAGCTTCAACTGGCATTTGGTCACTCGACGGTACAAAAATAGCCTTCGTCTCTAGCGTTTATCCCGAATTCAGCACGCTGACGCCCGCAGAGAGTGATGCCAAGAATAAAGCTAAGGCTGAAGCGGTTGAGAATAATCCAGTGAAGGCCAAGGTCTTCACCAAATTATTTTATCGCCATTGGGACAGCTATGTTGAAGAGCGAAGGCAGCATTTGTTTGTCTGCAACGCTGATGGAACAAATTGTCGAGATGTGACTCCAGGCGACCGTGATGCCTATGCGACCTCAACGACATTCAGCGTAGGAGATGATTTTTCATTTTCTGCAGATGGCAAGTCGCTCTTGTTTTCTGCAGCGCCCGCTACGGCTGAATCGTGGAGTACCAATTATGATTTATGCCGAGTGTTTATCGACGAGCCCTCGACGGATTGGCAGTCATTGACCGCTGCAAACCCTGCCGCCGATGTTTATGCCAAGTTAAGCCCAGATGGGAAGCGGCTCGCTTATCGTGCTCAAAAAATTGCAGGTTACGAAGCCGATCGTTGGCAATTGATGGTAGTTGATGTTGCCGCGGATGGTGCTTTCACTTCCGCTCCTCGCAGCTTGACGGCGGAAATGGATCAAACGTGTGACGAGTTTCAGTGGGTGAATAATGACATTTTGTTGTTTGCCACCGAAGAGAAAGCCGCGAGAAAGCTTTACGCAGTTCCCGTATCTGAGGGTAAGCCATACGCTTTTGGTACTGATCGAGGGCAGATCACCTCGATCTCGGTCTCCGGAAATAAAGTCGCGTATTCCAAGGCCTTGATGAATGCTCCGGCAGAGATTTTTGTGCAGGCCATCAACGCAGGTAACAAAACGTTGACCGTTGACGGCAAGCCATTGATGTTGAGTCATGCGAATGATGCCTTGTTAGCTGACTTGAATTTACCTCGCCCCGAGAGTGTCGAAGTGCCGGTGGAGGGAGGCGTCAGCATGCAGATGTGGATTTTAAAACCACCCGGCTTCGATCCCAACAAGCGTTGGCCAATTGCTTATCTAGTACATGGTGGGCCGCAAGGTGCCTGGGAAGATGGCTGGTCGTATCGTTGGTGTCCGGAACTCTGGGCTGCTCAAGGTTATGTTGTGGTCTTGCCGAACCCTCGTGGTAGTACCAGTTTCGGACAAAAGTTTGTCGATGAGATATCGGGTGATTGGGGTGGCAAGTGTTATCGCGACCTCATGGCCGGTATTGACTATATCGAGAAACAGCCGTGGACCGATAGTACTCGAATCGGCTCGGCAGGTGCCAGCTTTGGCGGCTATATGATGAATTGGTTTGCCGTCAATACAGGACGCTTTCAGTGTTTGATTACCCATTGCAGCGTCTGGAATTTTGAAAGCATGTGGGGAACCACCGATGAACAGTGGTTCGATGAGTATGAACATGGCGGCTTGCCTTGGGAGAAGCCAGAAAAATATCGTGAGTTCTCACCACACACCAAAGCGGGTAACCTCGGTAAATACAAAACTCCGATGTTGGTGATTCACAACGATCTAGATTTTCGTTGCCCGATTGGTCAGGGGCATGAGCTCTTTACTTCGCTCCAACGACAAGGTGTCGCTTCGAAGATGGTCAATTTCCCCGATGAAGGGCATTGGGTAAACAAGCCGCAGAATTCTCGTTATTGGCATCAAGAAGTTTTTGCCTGGCTTGGTAAGTATGTACCTCCAGGTGGGCGTTGAGTAGGAGCCTAGTTACCTCACGCGGCTGGGCAATTACTAAACGGTGAGCCGATGGGCAATTTGACAGATCCTCGTTGGATGGTTGCCAAAGGGTTGGGCTTTTTGGCCATCGGCATACTCGCAGCAGCCATCTTATTGTTGCTCGCCCAAAGTTGGCAGGTGGCGTGTTTGTTGGCTCTTTCTGTCTGGGCTTTTTGTCGCTTTTACTATTTTGCTTTTTATGTGATCGAGAATTATGTAGATGGTGGTTACCGCTACGCAGGATTACTCGACTTTGCCCGCTACCTAATTTTCTACCGCTTTCGGTGTCGCAATCGAAGTAAGCTAGATCAAGAACCAAACTCTCTACCGAAAGATTGGCATTAAAGAGCTCAGTCTGGATGGGAACTGGGCGTCGCTTGGCGGAGTGATTTTTCCGCGATCGACGATAGCGTGCGGCGGTAATGCAACCAAGTAGCCGCCACATCGATAAAGGCCATGACCACGATGGCACCCAGCAGGATACCGATTAATGTCCAGGTCGCTAGCCACCATGTACCGCGAGGGAACAGTGCGCTCGCAATCATCAAGCCGCCAATCAAGCCAATCAAGGTATTGGTCCATGTGCGTCGTGAGTGTTGCCGACGCGAGAAGTCTGGTTTGTTATTGCTGTTGGGGTGTTCGTCTGCGGTCTGCGTGTGATGATCGTCCCAAACCATCAAAGACCAACGCTGTAAGATAAGAGCTGTGGCGATCAAAAATGCTCCGAATAAACTCGATGCCAAGCTCATAAGCATTTCCCTGCAAGTGATGATACTACATACGCATAAACGAAGCGAATGTGTTATTTCGGGTTACTTCAAAGTCTCAAGCCATTCGAGCAAAACGGCTGCCACTTTGCAAATCGATTCGCCACTGCAATTGGCAGGTATATCTTTTTCGGTATGCCAGTAATTGGGGCCGCGTGTCGAAGGTCTTGGATAATCAAAGTCGATAAGGTCGATTGTTGGAATACGGGCTATTTCATTCAGAGGTAAATGATCGTCTCGGATCAGGTGTCGCGTCCGAGCAATGAATTCGCGAATTTTTAAACGCTGAGCGACTCCCCAAACATCTCTGGCCAAGCTCCTCGCCATATCAAAGCTGTTGCGCTCATAGTAAAGATGTAATTCTTTATCGCCGACCATATCGAGCAGGATACCTGCTTCGTAGGTGAAACCAGGGGGTTCGGCTCGGTATCGCGTCGCGAATTCTTTAGAGCCTAAAAAATACTCACCTTCGTTGGCTGCATCTTCATAGATCAACTCTTCACCATCGAACATGATTAAGTCAACACCGACATTTAGCTTCATTTTCAAAAGTAAGGGAGCGATTTCTTGGAAGAGAGCAACACCGCTTCCGCCATCATTGGCACCGATAAAAGTACCGCGTGGATTGGTAGGATCTTCATCGGGGAAAGGTCGAGTATCGTAGTGGGTGCAGAATAATATTCGACGTTGCAATTGCGGTTGAATTCTAACGATGATGTTTTTCATTTTTACCATGCTACCATCCATAGGATGACGAGCATTGAATTCCTGAACATCGACCGTGGCACCAGTCCCTTTAAAAAAGTCGATGAGGTAGTCTTGCAACTTGTTTAGGTTGGGTGAACCACTTGGGCGAGGGCCAAATGCGCAGATGTTTTCCAGATAGCCAAAGGCGCGGTCTGGATTCAGGTTGCGTGGTGGCTTCCAAGTGTAAGTGCTGGCAGGCGTCGGATTGTTTTCTTGATTCAGCCACCACCAAGTCGCCCCTAGGAGCGAAATGGCTAGAGCCAATATCGATAAACTCCAGACTCGACTTCGTCTAGCAATGGCAGTCTGCTGCTCTAATGGGCTGGTTGAGATCGATTCCGCATTCGTTGATGTCATAGCATTAACTGTTATCCCGTTCATCGTTCCCTCGTGCTGTTGAACTTCAGCGTCGATCTCAATCGGCTGATTCCTAACGAGCATCAGCCTATGCCAAACCGCTATGCCAACGCAACTGAGGCTTATCGATTGGAGCGATTTCCCAACATCTTGGTAGTGGAAAAATGGTCGACCCTCGAGGAAATGGCGGGGCGATAAGAGAGCAAGGAGCACAAGGATTTCTGGCTATTTACCGAGGGCTCCAGTTTAAATATCCCTAAGCTAACTTTCGCGATCGAGCCATACGATCTACAATGTGCCGATGCTCGAGCGAAGCCGTAAGTCTCGTACGTGAAGTGGCGAACCGAGGGAATGGGAGTTTAGGGAAGGATCAGATCCTTAGGGATTGGGCATGCCAAAGATTTTTAAGACGAGAGATATTACTGGTAAGATGATCTTGTTGGGGACCGGAACAAGTGTTGGTGTTCCAACAATTGGTTGTGGTTGCCCGGTCTGTATCGGTGGTGATCCGAAAAACCAGCGGTCTCGTTGTTCGGCTATCCTGGGGCTGCCGCAGGGAAACCTCTTAATTGATACACCACCCGAATTGCGATTGCAGTTAGTGCGTGAAGGGATTGGAGTGGCACACGCCGTGCTATTCACCCACGAGCATGCCGATCATTTGCTCGGTTTAGATGATGTTCGATTGTTCCCGTTTACCCTAGGACATGCCGTCCCTATTTATTGCGAGCCACTGGTCGAGAAGCGAATTCGCACTACGTTTGATTATGCATTTTTGGAACGTGTTCACACCCATGATGGGGCGACCCCTAAGCTTGAGTTGCGTCACTTGGATCTTAATCCACTCGACATTCTCGGGTGCCGAATAACGCCCATTCGTTTGGTACATGGACCTCATTTTGAAGTATTAGGCTTTCGGTTCGGCAATGTAGCCTATTGCACAGATACCAACCATATTCCTGATG
>JAUMAI010000603.1:0-6403 GCA_032116775.1 Pirellula sp.
AGTCACTGTTTCTTCTTCGCCACACTCCCTGACCGTTAAATTTTCGCTCCTGACTTGCGGATTAGGATCAGGATACCGCAACCTACAATCATGCCACTGCCCACCAAGGTGAGCAGATCCGGTTGTTCGTCAAACAAAGTTACCCCCAAAACCAAAGCAAACAAAAGCCGCGTATAGCGAAATGGGGTAACAGAGGACAAGGGATTCGAACGACCAACAGAGTCTAAAGGAGTTCCAAGCATCGATGTCCCGCGCGACGCGAAATACGACGCGCGCCGAAAAGACAGCTCCTGGAATTTGACTTGGCAACCTTTTGGGTATACACTTTGGTATCACCTACCAAAAGGGAACGACCATGCAAAAAATGCTGATCAAGCACGGGAACAGCCTGGCGCTGGTCATCGATAAGCCGATCCTCGAGCTTCTGCAGATCACACAAGACACTCCATTGGAGATCAGCACCAATGGAGATCACTTGCTGGTGAAGCCTTGCCGGGACTCGGCGCGCAAAAAGAAACTCATGGACAGTCTTAAAGCGATCAACGGCAAATTTGCAGATGATCTTCGCAGGCTGGCTCAGTGATGGACGCGATCGAATTTCTGGAACTATCCGATATCCTAGAAATTCATGCCGATCAGATCTCACTGTATGGTGGCACGACCGAACTGCGCGACGCAGGGATTCTTGAATCGGCGATCGAGCAGCCTAGGGCGACGTTCTCCGGACAGTTCCTGCATACATTCCCATTCGAAATGGCTGCGGCCTACCTGTTTCATATCGTCAATAACCATCCATTCGTCGATGGGAACAAACGCACTGGAACGGTAGCAGCCTTGGTTTTTCTCGATTGGAACAACGTCACGTTTGATTGTCCACCAGGAGAGCTTGCCGATTTGACATTGGCGGTCGCTTCCGGCAATCGCACCAAGAAAGAGATTGCGAACTTCTTCCAAGAACGATCGTCTTGGAATTCAGCTTAATATCAGGCAGTTATTTGTTCTTCGATTTGCAGGGTCACCCATACACCAATTGGTATGTCCCAGTTTAGTTTGGGCCTATGAACTCGATGTGGCCGGCTATGGCAGAAGGATCTAAGCCACGCCTGACACTGACTTGCCCTCGAACGACACGGGTTTCCTAGTCCTCGTTTTGGCCGCAAATAGTTGGCACGCTCCGGCTACCACGGGGTGGCCCATTCCAATCTACCTTCCACTCTCTCAACTCTACTTCCTCGTCGCGCAGCGACTGGCCGAGTTCTCGGACGAAAAAAGTGCACAATGTTGTGGCTCGGAGCAGGCTTGAAAAGAATAGACTTACGGAGTTTGAGCCCGGTTCGGTTGGGTTGTTCTGAGTGTGCCGCGTCACTGAAAAGTCGTTTAACAGTCGCGAATTTCGTCGGCATTGACCTGGATTTAACAGCCGTGTTCAATCGCAAGGCATTTCAAGGGAGGCTCTTAGGAAATCAATCGCCGGTTGCTGTGGCATAACCGTGAATTATGGTTATATGGAACAACCAGATGTTCGCAACGACCTGAAAGAATTGCAGAGACAGGGCATGCTTCCGGTTTCGGCGGAGCGATGGATAATCGAAGTGGGCGAGGAAGATATCATCGCAGCACCTGACCTACCTATGCTTCGCAGATTGGGAGTAATCGCTTTTAGTTGGATTTTGCGGCTATCTACTCCAGCTCATAAATACCTGGGACTAGTTTATGACGCGGCTGTTTTGAAGGAAGTAATTCCCGTGGTATTCGCGCGTCGCGAAATCAGAGTGGCATTGCCGGAACTCGAATTGGCACCGCCGGTGGTCTCGAGTGTTGGAAGCGACTCAGATGGCTGATTTCTTTCTTAAACGGAGTTCGAAACTTGGGTAGCGTTTTAGCGGGATGCCAATAGCCGCAATTGCTACAAGTGTAGCCCCACAAGTTCGAATCCTACCGCCTCCACCGACAGGGATCGGGCCAGTCTTGGCTATGCAAAGCCCCAGTGTTTTGGCGACTCGCGCGACGCGAAAAACGACTCGATTTGGGGTGCGCGACGCGAAATGCAACGCCGCAGGCGCCATGCACCGAGTTGCATGGGCGCTACAGAAGTCCCAAGAAACTCGCGAAAAGTGCGAAATATGCAGGGAAAAGCATGTGTTTGCAGCGGAGGACACATCACCCGTCCGCATGGCGCGTGTGAGAAAACTGTATCCAACAATGCCGAACACGGCCGCCCCCAGCGTCTGCTCGACTGCAATTCGTGTGGGAAGGGACACTTGACCGTTAAAAGCCAGGATGACCATTCCGGAAACCGCCAGTACGGACAAGCCTGCCATCCCGAGTTGTGAGTTGGACAAGGCCGGCGGGGCTGCACGCGTTGCCAGATCGCGGCCAGCAAAGCCAAGAAGGCCAATCACGGCCAAAATTGACAAGGCCTGAAACCCCTCAAAGCCGGGTCGCAATATCACCAACACACCCGCAAAGCCAAGCGCCGTCAGCGTCCACCGCCAGATGCCGACCTTCTCACCCAATATTAACGCAGCCCCTGCGACGACAAAAAGCGGGGTTGCTTGTAAAATTGCGGAAGCGACCGAAAGTGGCGTCACGGCGATGGCAAGAGCGTAAAACAACCGCCCAACTATCTCAAACCCCGATCGTACTACCATCGTGCGCGACCGCAAGACTGCGGGAAAGGCTGGTTCACCGACGCGGGCTGACTGAAAGGCAAACCAAAGCATACCTGCGAGACCCATTGAAATCAGCACTTGCCCCAACGGCTGGTTGCGCGAGGCCGATTTGATGAACATGTCCTCGACAGCGAAACCCGCCATTGAGACGATCATGTAAAGACTGCCGCGTTGATTTTCCGTCATGGATGTTCTACGAAGTGCTCGAAGCTGCCGACCATATCGCCACCAGTCTTTGATTCGGAACTTTTAATATTCGTTGCGTCATTTAGGCGCGTTCATTTAGGTGCGTTCCCAAACAAACTTTACACCCCATCAGTATTTCCAATTGTAGTCACTCTCGTGGGGCAACGAGAAATGCCGAAAACGTAAGGGATCGCAGCGATCGACTCTAGGTCACTGGTGCTGCAACAAACGAGCATTTTGAGAGCCCTCGTCGCGTTTCTGCTGGCCACTAGTCTACCTACTACACTAGAGGCAGTCGCGATTCGTTTTTGGATCGCATCTTGGTCCGTGTAGCTGTAGGCAAAACGAATGAAACGCAAGACAATGATTTATCTCTCAGCAACGGCGATCTTCGTTCTGGCTGGCATTTTCGCGTGGAATACCATAGCGCGGGCTGCCTACGAGTCGGCGGAATACAAGGTTGTTGAATCCGACGGCAAGTTCGAAGTCCGTGAGTACCCTGATTTGATGCTTGTCGCCACGACGACCAAGCTAGATGCACAAGGCCGAGATGGTAGCTTTATGAAATTATTTCGCTACATCAGTGGAGCGAATGAATCGGACAAAAAAATCTCGATGACGACACCGGTCTTTATGGAAAATAACAAAGAGGCATCGGCAGTCCAAATGGGCTTCGTGATGCCTAAAGATATCGCCGCTGAAGGTGTCCCAGCGCCAACCGGCGAGGGCGTCGACGTTCGCAAACGAGCTGGGGGACGCTTTGCCGTTCTGCGTTTCTCGGGCCAGCTCACTACCAAGTCAGCCAAGGAATCGGAAGCAAAGCTCCGAACTTGGATGGCAACCAAAGGTCTCGTCGCCGATGACTCAGTCGAATCCAGTGGTGTAGAAACCGCGGGATACGACCCGCCCTTTACTCCAGGTCCACTGCGTCGCAACGAAGTCTTAATCCGTTTGAAGTAGAGGTTGCCTCGACGGTGTTCTCCTTGCCCCCTAGGTACAAGCCAGTCGTACCAAGTTGTCGAGCTTGGCCAAGGATGCGCACTGTGAATGATGCGCACTGTGAATGATGCGCACTGTGAATGATGCGCACTGTGAATGATGCGCACTGTGAATGATGCGCACTGCGATTGATACGCACTGCGATTGATACGCACTGTGAAGAAGTCGAGACACGGGCCAATGTCGTTGGCCGTTCCGAAAAAAGTTTTTAACGTGAGCCGCTGAGTACCGCAATTGCAGCGTGAATTAGTGTGTAGATCAACCTCTCCTTGAGTTGATGCACAACCGTCCGGCG
Organism: Pirellula sp.; assembly: GCA_032116775.1. GTDB lineage: Bacteria > Planctomycetota > Planctomycetia > Pirellulales > Pirellulaceae > JAFLCP01. The sequence goes on from JAUMAI010000603.1 coordinate 4,153, forward strand.
CTGCAGGACATTCTGCAAAAATGCATTCGAGAACTCGGCGCTATTAGGTTGATTGATTCACGTATTGGTGTTGCTGGGCAATTGGCCTGGAATCCAAGGGTACTCTCAGGGCGATTTAGGACAACAATCGGAATTGTATGGTTCAGATTTCTCGTTTTGTTAGTCAACCTGAGGCTTCAATCCATACATTCAGACATCCATCGAACCAGTGGATCGCTTGGTCGTCACCGTTGCTGAACTCATGACACCGACGCGGATGGCTTAACTCGTGTTGCTTCTGATCGTCACCATTGCTGGCTTGGTATCCTCGACGTTGCATCTCGCACAAGTCACCGCGCGGTTGTGTGCTAATCTGGCGGCTCTGGCCTCAACTCGCTTCACTTTCAGCTTGGCCGGAACACTTGCTCCAGTTCCAAAATACATCTCATCAGGCGTTTGGCCTTGAAAGGCAAAATGCGGGACAACCGTGTTGTGTTGCTCGACATAGAAGCCAACTAGCTTGCGCACCGAAGTCGCGCTATCGAGCTGGTTCAGAAATAACCACTGGTGCTCGAGCTGACGCCACCACGCTTCGATCATGCTGTTCGACTGCGCGATATCGACCTGCGCAAGTATTCGTTTGATCGTGCCGTCTGAAAAATTCGTTTACCTTGGTATTCACATTCTCAATTCCCGAGTCCATCACCGCCGATGGAACTGTATTTTCAGGAAGTCCTGTTGCCGCTTCCTGCAAGAGCGCTGCTGTGCTCGTCGTATCGAATCTCTCGCTGAGTTGCCAAGATAGTATAGGGCGCGAGAAGTTATCAAGAACCGCTTGTAAGTAGACTCGACTCCCATCGTCCAATCGGATAAGCGTTGTGTCAACATGCCAATACTCATTTGGTTTTGTTGCTCGCAGTCCGACTCGCGGTTTAGGTGGATAGATTCGTTTTCGAGAACGCACCCAGTTTCCACTTTGTATCGCACGATACGAAGTCGACGAGCACGCATGGACTTTGCCCAAACGAGAAGCCAGACGAACGATTGATCCTAGACTTAGGTGTCGATAGTCCTCGGACTCAACCATGAGCCTCATTTCCGACAACTCCATTGAGGTCATTTGCCCCGGCATAGATTTGGGACAAGACGAGACATCATCCAATCCACATTCTTGCGCGTTCTTCCAGTCGTAGTATCGCGCCGAAGAGATTCCAATCCATGGAAGCAATAGAGGTAACCGCACAAATCGGCTTGCATGATCGATCGAGCGGAGTAGTTTTTGTTTGTCATCCCCGTCAGGGAGTCTTCGGCTACCAATCGAAAATCCCGATAGTCGAAGCAAGACAATGCACAATCGGAGCAGCGCACTCAACCTTGCCGTGCGTCGCTCGAGCACGTGCAATCGTCTCTCCAAGTCTTCGACGTAGGAATTGGGTGCGACGAGCGTTACGACAGGTTTAGTTCGAGCCTTTTTCCAACCATGGATTGTCGAGCGTGGGATGTCCAGATACCGTGCGGTCGTTGCCTGACCTAGGTGAAACACTTCGTCTCTAAGGCGATGGTCGTAGCAATTTTGTTGCGTTTCGGAGCGATCCAAATAGGTGTGATACGGTCGGAATTGACGGCCGTCAGCAGCCTACAGGAGGTGAGGGACCATTACTTAAGGTGTCGGCATCGCCGCTTTGTTGCATCGTTCCGTTTGTCGTTTTTGGTTGCGAAATAGGTCGTCCAGACGCTCGCGCACGGCGATCTGCATCCGCGGCGATTGCGGCTATGTCACCACCGAATCGGTCCTGATATTTCGCGTCGTATGCGGTGAATTTCTTCAATGGGCGTTTCAGCCGTCGATTTCTGAATCATTTCCGAGCAACTCCTCTGGTGTGCAAATCACAGGAATGGGAAGCCCAGCTTCAGTGAGAACCTGATGGATTCGGGGCAGGATTTTTGCATTGGCGATGTGCTTGCAGTTCCATGTCAATAAGTATCGTATTCGATAATGGGCTACCGTAGCGATATGCAATGCGTCAACCTGACTTCTTGGAGGCAGAATTGCCCGAGTCATGATCTCGTTGGCAATTTGCGTGATCTGCGGCGCATTTGGAAGCAGTGGAATCCCAGCCAGCACCTGCATGCGTTCAGCGGCCAAGATAGGATCTCCACAGGAGTCCTCATCGAGCACGTATTGCGACATGACAAGTTCGTAGTTGGTTCGCTCGGTTTCCCACCATTTGCTTGTCAGTAGCTGGCGCGCTGCCATCACAACCTGAGAGCT
>JAUMAI010000604.1:0-11067 GCA_032116775.1 Pirellula sp.
TTGCCACGGTTCAGAAGATCCGCAAGGTAACATTCGAATTGATACTCTTGATCCGAACTTGCACACAGGTGGCGATTTGGATTGGTGGAACGAGATCTTTGCCGTCATCAGCAAAGAAGAAATGCCACCACCCGACAGCTCGGAAATCTCGGATGAAGAGAGAACGACAATCGTCGAATGGCTATCGCACGAGTTACAAGCGGCCTCGCTGACGAGACGCAATTCTGCTGTTCACTCTTCGTTTCGTCGCCTAACTCGCTACGAATACAATCATGCTCTTCAAGATTTGCTAAGACTACCATGGGACTTCGCAAAAGATCTTCCCCCAGAGGCAAACTCGGAAGATGGCTTCCAAAACAGTTCCGAGCACTTGCACATGTCGGTGACGCAGTTCGAAACCTACTATCGATCTGCTCACGCAGCTTTGACGCGCGCGATTCATCTCGGCCCAAAACCGGAATCACTTTACTGGGGAATCTCCATGACGGACGTTTCCAAACTGGAGTGGCCGAAACAAGAAGCAGCGGAAGAAAAGCTAAGGCAGGACCTCAAAGACACTCCGGATAAGCTAGAGGAAGCACTCAAGGAACTAGAAAAAAGATTTCAGCAACCTCATTCGCGCAGCTACTTTCGAGATCTCTTCAATGGTCGCACGGCGATCGCCAACTGGGATTACGGGGAAGCAAAATACGCAAACTTGCCTCACAAGTCCTTGCCAAAGCAGCCTGAAGAATTCGATCACATTGCCATCCTGCCCGCCGGACAATGGATCAATATCGAGCTTGGCGACCAGCTTCCCGATCATGGACCGATGCGTGTTCGAGTGCGAGCTTCACGAGTCGACTCGAAAACAGACAATCCTCCAAGCCTGAAGCTTTACTTCGGTTGGCAAGCTAGTAACGAAGGACGTGCACTGCTTCCTGTAAGCCAGCACGATTTGGAAATCGACGCCACCAATGATGCACCCAAGTACTACGAATGGGAAATTGAACTTGGCGAGATCTATCCACGCAACTCCGTTCGCGGTGATTCGCCGATGGGGGCCATACCGAGCCCATCGGAATACATACGCCTGGTGAATAGCTCTGCGTCGACAAACGATATCCAGATTGACTACGTTGAGGTTCAATCACCAGCGTTCGATCAATGGCCACCACGATCTCACACCGACATCTTTCCAAGTCGTCCAGAAAACGAACTCGAATTGGATTATGCGACCCGCGTCTTTTCGAGGTTCATGAATAGAGCTTGGCGTCGCTCAGTTTCCAGCGAAGAACTCGCTCAAAAGATCAAGCGATATTCCGAGATTAGACCTGACTGCGAAAACATGGAATCGGCAGCTCTAGAAATTCTCGCATCGGTGATCGCCTCGCCTCACTTTCTTTATGTCGCTCCCGATCCAACCGTTGAAAGCCGCCCCGCTGAAACCAAGACTGAATTGGATGCTCGTGAACTGATCCCAAACCATGAGCTTGCAACTCGTTTGGCATTATTCCTCTGGAGCAGCATTCCAGACGAAGAGTTGCTGCAAACGGCTAGTGACGGATCGCTGGGCAATCTTGATGTCCTCAAGGCCCAAGTAGCCCGAATGCTTGCGGATCCGAAGTCGAACCGTTTCGCGGAGTATTTTGTAACACAATGGCTTAATATTGAGCTCCTCGATTTTCTCAATCTACAACAGAATGTCCCTGGCTTTGATCCGTTGTTAAAAGAAGCGATGCGACAAGAGCCCGTCGAGCTGTTTCGGGAGATTTTGCGGTCCAATGCGAGTGTGCTGGATTTTCTGCACAACGACTATACCGTTGCAAATGAACGCCTCGCCAGGCACTATGGAATCGATGGAGTTTACGGCAACCATTTTCGTCGAATATCTTTGAACCCAAGCGATGTGCGGCGCGGCGGCCTGTTAACCCAAGCTGGATTGCTAACGATGAATTCCGACTATCCCGATTCCCATCCCCTCAAACGCGGTAAATGGGTGCTCGAAAGTTTGCTAAATGATCCCCCTCCGCCTCCACCGCCGGCGGTTCCGCAGATCGATTTGGCGAATCCTGAGATTGCGAAAATGACCTTGAAAGAGCGAATCGAAGATCATCGTAATCATGCAGCATGCATGTCGTGCCACATGAAGATAGACCCGTGGGGCATTGCGTTTGAAAACTACGATGCGGTTGGCCGCTGGAGAGAACAAATTAACGGGAAGCCGGTCGATGCCTCAAGTAAGCTATACAACGAACAACTACTCGATGGTATCGCTGGATTAAAGTTGTTCTTACTAGAGAATCGACAAGATCAGTTTGTCCGAGCTATGGTGCACAAGCTATCCACCTATGCCCTGGGCCGCCCGCTAAAGTTCGCAGACCGAGCGGACGTTGAACGGATCACAGCCCAAGTGCGTTTACAGGGTGACGGCCTCAAGACGATGGTTACGGAAATCGTGTGCAGCGAATTTTTCCGGTGCCGATAGGCGAATTTCAATTTGGTAGCTTAAGCAAGCTTGAAGGGAAAGATTATGCCGATAGATTTCAACCGAATTGACCGTCGCCGATTCCTAAGGGGAACCGGAGTAGCACTGGCGATTCCTTTGATGGGATCCCTTCATCGAGTCGCTCGCGGTCGTGAGCTTACCAATCCTCGGAGATTAGGCTGCTTCTATTTTCCGGATGGTGTTCCGATGCCATTGCCGAACGATCCAGCGTACCAGGAGTGGTCTTGGTTTCCTCATGGCAAAGGCACCGACTTTACGTTCTCCAAATGTATGGAAACCCTCGAGTCGTTACGGAGCGAGTTGACTATTCTCTCGGGCTTTTCTCATATTGCCTCGAGAAATGTGCACGGGCACAACAATGCGGATCAGTTTCTCACGGCAGCTCCAACCGGAGATGGAGATCGAGACTACGCCAACACGATTTCGCTGGACCAAGTTTACGCAGGTCATATCGGCGACCAAACGAGGTTTTCGTCTCTCGTCATGTCGACTGACGGCGGGACGGGAACAGCCCGAGGAACGCACACGATCTCGTTCGACAAAAATGGTCGCCCCATACCAGCTGAACACAGACCCAAGCAAATCTTCGATATGTTGTTTATTAAATCGGATGCACGGTCAGCGAAACGTTTGGCAATGAGTCGTAGCGCTTTGGACGAAGTGCTTATCGATGCCGCGGCTTTGAAGCAAAACCTATCTACAGAAGATCGCAAACATCTCGATGAGTATATGGAGTCTGTTCGCCAAGCGGAGCTCAAGGTAGAAAAAGCAAAGAAGTGGCTCGATGCTCCTTTACCCAATGTGGAACGTGAACCTCTCAATCTTGAGCTAACAACGGATGAGCCACGCGAATATCTGCAAACGATGTTCGAGATGATTTATCTAGCGTTTCGTACAGATTCGACTCGCATAGCGACCTACCAGATCGGTCGAGAAAACGGAATCGGACGGAGCGATCACTTGTCGAGAGCTGTCGGTTTTAATTTGGCTCACCAACTATCGCACGAGACCAAGAACCCAGACGGTTGGAAGAACTTTGGTATCTATTGTCGCTTTCTGAATGAAGAGTTTGGGCGATTCGTTGAAAAACTGCGGAGCACGCCTGAGCCCAATGGTACAGGTTCCATGTTGGACAACTCTTTACTCTTTTATGGCAGTGCGTCGAGCGCATTCCATTTGTCTCGTAATTATCCGCTGATGCTTGCCGGAGGAAAGAACATGGGTTTTCAGCACGGACGATATATCAATGCGGCAGGGGATAATTTTCAAGGTGGAGCGTGGATGGGAAATAGAGAGCCATGGCAAGACAAAGCCACCCGGGAAGATATTCCGCTCTCGAATCTATTTGTCACCATGCTCCAAAAGCTCGGAGTTCAAACCGACACCTTTGCTGACAGCACGGGAGTCGTCGAAGGCATTTAAACCAATCGACCCAATCGAGTTACCTGGTTCACCTTATCTGGATCCCTCGCGATTCGGAATGTGGAGAAAGGTGTGGCGCACCGGTTCGGTCAAACGTACGTGACCTGTCGTCGATATGCATCGTGCTGGATACCTACGTTTCGCCAAAGCGCCTCGTAAATCGATTAAGCATGCCGTAACCCGTCACCCTCACCACACGACATGACGAAGTCACCCGCGTCAATAATTGATTGGCTCGGAAACACCTGATAGGCTTGGACTTCTTGGCGAGGCTAGCTCAGGTGATAGGCTGCATGTTCACATCCTCGAGGGATAAGGCCGATCTCCCAAAAAAACGCAAGGCTGCTTGTTTTTTCACTTTTTAATGTGATCGAAACGCAATGGCACTTAGTACTGATGTCAACCTGCCTCGCAAGCATGCCGCACGGTATCCAGCACGTTGTGTTCGCTGTGGAGGTGAAAACGACGGACGTACCATTCGACTTTGGACACATACGATTGGATGGTGGACCGCGATTTTCTGGATATTTGGCTGGAGATTTACGACTCTCGCTCCAGCATGCGCGAAGTGCTCGTGGCGAATTCGTGCTCAACGCATTGGTGGGCTGCTTGTTACGCTTGCAGTCGCCGCCTTGTTTATGACATTCATATGGCCATATTTGGATGATTTCGTGACACCATCGCTTCGAAAATGGGTCGCGATGGGCCTGATTATCATTTGCCTTGCACCCTATTTTCTATGGGAGATCATTTACCCACCAGCAATAGACATCACGGCATTCAAAGATAGTGTCGACTACGAGTTCAAGGATTCAGCTTTCGCATACGAATTCGCTGAGTTGAATAGAGATGCCGAATGGGTTCGCATTTCTTAACGTCATACATGACTTTCTAGTAGCGGGTAAATCGGCTTAAAATATCCGACACCGGGCACTATCCCCACATCCATAGCGATGAGCACCGCCCACTTCGACTCTCCCTCGCGCGATTTCCGTGCACACCTCGGCCCGAATTCTCTTGGAGGTTATCCTCTGACTCGACATCCGACTTTCGAAGTCTTACGTCGGCTTATCAGGGTCCTGGGTAGATTTACAAATTTACCGTACACTTAAATTACGAATTTGAGATTACCAATCATTGGCCAGAAAAACGACACAAAGCTATAATTAGGTTGCGATCGGTGAAAAAGCGTGATTCTCTCTGAACAATCAACAAGATGATGCTATTGCTGGATGAACGCTTTTGAGGCTTTGAAAAGCTAACTAAAAGATATCGAGCGTTTCTACGTTGACATAATCTACCATACGGCCAACGAATCGGCACGAAAAGCATTCCGATTGACAACTTAAGCTCCATAAACCATTCATCATGGGGTAATCATGCTAAAAGCCTTCCACGATATTTACGAGGAGATTGGTGCTTTTTTCGTTAAGTTGTGACATATCCGCTGTCCATTTAGGGGCTATCCATTTGCGTAACCACAATGAAAGGATTCCCAATGGCAACCGACTCGGAAAAGACAAATGTCAATACGCAGTCCCCTATCGTCGATTCCCAGGATCAGGTGCCATGCGTCGATACACCCGTCACGAGCCTTGAACCAGAGCCGTTCAACTCCATACTCGACGAGAACGTATTTAACCCTCCGACACTGATATTTGAAAATTCCGCTGCGAAAGATCCCGTCACTCCATTAGAAGCTACTTTACCTCGAAAAACATTCGAAGACTCTAAAGCTGATCTACGCTTGTGGCATAGCAACGACAAACTATTCAGCCAACCACAAACTCCCTTTCTAAAAGGAGCGGCAACTTTTCGCCCCTTCAACAATAGATTTTTGATTGGGGACGAAATTGGAAAGGGTGGCATGGGCCTAGTTTACTTAGGCTGGGATTTGCAGTTGCAACGCCACGTAGCCATAAAGATCATCCGAGAGGATCACCGCAAGAAAAAGCAAAACCTTCTTCGATTTCTGCGAGAAGCGAGAATCGCGAGTCAACTTCGCCACCCCAGCATCTTAGGGATCCATGATTTCGATATCGATCCTAACGGTTCCGCGTACATCATCATGGACCTTATCACTGGCACAACGATGGAGCAAGCGATCACCGAGGCCATTGATAACGAGGTGAAACAAGCATCGCTGCTCACAACGTTTTTTCAGATTTGTCAGGCCATTGCTTTTGCGCATGCCCAAGGTGTCGTCCATCGCGATTTAAAACCAGCCAATATCATGGTAGGTGACTACGGTATCGCTACAGTACTTGATTGGGGATTGGCCAAAGTCCTTAGAACCAATGCGATACAATCCCATGACTCGCACGAGGAACTATTCAGCTCGATCGCTCAAACGAACTTCGACCAGCTAGGCGATTCTTCAAACGACATCTCGAATACCATCTTTGGCACGGTCATGGGCACTCTTAATTACCTTTCCCCCGAACAAGCCCGCGGCGAATTTGTAGATTTCCGAACTGATGTTTTTTCGCTGGGAGGAATTCTGTGTCACTTACTCACAGGTTCGCCACCATTCACAGGAGATAAGATTGTCGAAGTCTACCGAAAATGCGTTACGGGAGATCTATCTGATGCCTTCGCGCAGCTTGACCGATGTGGTGCTCCGATACCGATTGTTCATTTAGCGAAAAAGTGTCTCGATCCTAACATTGACAGTCGGCCAGCGACTGCAAACTTTTTAGTCGATATCCTACGAGAGTATCTCGAATCTGGTCAGCGCCGAGCCGAGGAAGAACTTGTTCGCTTCTTCAACTTATCCCTCGACCTTTTTTGCATCGCTAACACCCAAGGTTTCTTCTGGCGACTTAATGATAATTTCACTCGCACACTTGGCTACACAATAAAGGAGTTAACCTCCAAACCATTCATCGAATTCGTTCACCCAGACGATCAGCTGCAAACACTGAACGAGGTACAAAAGCTCTCAAGAGGCGAACCAACCATTCAGTTCATCAACCGTTATCGCCATAAAAATGGCAATTACATATCTCTTGAGTGGACCGCTAGATCGCTTGAGGAGGAGGGGGTGATTTACGCAGTGGCTCGCGATATCTCGGACCGCATTCGTTTGGAAAAAGAAAAGTTACGTATCGAAGCCGACTGCTTCAGACTCTCTGAAATAGTCGATTCCGCGAGCGATGCGATCATAGGAAAAGATCTGAACGGAGTCATTGAGAGTTGGAACTTAGGTGCGGAGAAACTGTTCGGGTATACCCGTGCGGAAATGATCGGACATAACGTCAATAAACTCTTCCCTCCGGATCGACTCAACGAGGAGTCAGTGATTCTCGAAAAAATTCGGAACGGAGAAAGAGTAGAACATTTCGAGACCGTTCGGATTCACAAATCGGGAGAGCTAATCGACATTTCTGTGAGTATTTCTCCAATTCGCGCTCCATCGGGCGAAATCATTGGTGCGTCCAAAATTGCTCGCAATATCGTCAAACAAAAGCAGCTCGAATCGGAGTTATCCAAGAGTCGAAAGTCACTTATAGACTTTGCCGAGAACGCGAACGTTCCTCTTCATTGCGTTGACGAGACAGGAACAATCCTTTGGGCAAACAATGCTGAATTGTCTCTCTTGGGTTACACAAAAAATGAGTACATAGGCCAACCTATTGCAAAATTCCACGCAAACCAAGAAGCGATCAATGATATTATTAGCTTACTAACCCAGGGCCGATCCTTATGCAATTATCGCGCAAAACTCATTGCCAAGGATGGCTCCATAAAAGATGTAGCGATCTACTCCAGCGCGTTACAAGAAAATGGTAAACTGATCTATACGCGATGCTTCACCATCGAATTGACTCCACAGCATGGTGACGGTAACGGCATGCTAGAGAGCTAACCTTACTCTCCAGACACCAACCGAGACCACGCACGGATGCCCAGGCTCAGTACCGATTGCTTTAATTCGAAAGAAGGTGTGGAGAAAAGAATCAGCCCATCAATCCTTTTGCAAATCGAGAAACACAATATGCGATGGGTTACCCACAGCAGCAAACTGTCCCGTGAAATCAAGCTGCCCTGTTCCTCGATTGACACGAAAAACTGCAATATTGTCGGCGCGTTGATTGCAGCAATAGAGAAAGTTACCTGTAGGATCGAAAGTGAAGCTGCGAGGATAATTACCACGTGTCCACTGTTCGCCAACGTAGCTTAATTGGCCATCGGCCTGCACCGCGAAGATGGCGATCGAATCATAGAGCCGATTGCCTGCATAGACAAACTTGCCGTCGTGCGAGACAAGCAACTCGGAGCAGAAGTTACTTCCCTTAAAGCCTGGTGGTAAGGTAGAGATGGTTTGACGAGCGGTAAGTTTTCCCGCTTGAGCATCATAATCGAATAGAACGACATTCGAACCTTCTTCTTGGATGCTATAGAGCCATTGGCCGTTGGGATGGAAATGGAAATGTCTGGGACCATCGCCAGGTGGAATAGAGATATCAGAATGCGGACTTAACTTTCCGGTGATGTCGTTAAAGTTGGAGACAAAGATTTTATCAATCGCTAAATCGACATGCAGAATGAATTTGCCCGCTGGATCAGGCTGAATCATATGGGCGTGTGTTCGATCATGACCGCTGAAGGCGAAGCTTCCCGGAGGAGCATTGGTCGCCACGGTAGGACCTATGGTTCCTTGATCATGGAGGACTTGGAGTTTGGAACCGACCTTACCATCTTTTTGTATAGGCAGGACGGTGACTGAGCCACCAAAGTAATTGGCGGAGAACAGAAATTGCCCCTTGGGGTGCAGGCTTACGTAAGTGGGTCCTTGGCTGCCAACTTCTTGGGTATTGAGCAACTTCAGTGCTCCGGTTGTTGGCTGGATCTCAAACGAGCTGACACTGCCCACCTTTTCAGGGCCGATGCGGTCGGTCTCGTTGGCAGAGTAGAGTCGATTACCCTCTTGGTTCAAAGCCAGGCAGCTCGGACTATTTCCTAGATCGACTGTTCCTTGCGGCGTTAAGGCTCCGGTTTGGCGATCGACATAGAAGATATGTATTCCGCGACCGTTGCCTGGAGGAAGATCGACTTGGGTAGGCAGTGTGTCTTTCAGCGGGGAACTGAAAGTTCCAACGTAGGCAACCAGGGGTCGGCTTGTGTCGGTTTGCGCTGACGCCCAGGGGGATAGGGCGCTGCAGAACAACAATAAGGAGGGAAGGCTATTGAGAAAAGCACTTTTCATATGGCTTTCGCGAGCAAGTAGAGGGGAAAAAGGCAGGAAATGGGACTGGCTTCTAAACAAATCCGAATCGAAAGCTTGGGCTAGGTTACAAGCGATGGACCGGCAATGGCAGACCTGACATTCAACTACACATCACAGAAATCGCATAACCATTAAATCATGGTATATCTTCCAAACATTCTCCACCCCCTACCGCCGACGAATTTCGGTATTCGCGATAGCTTTTGCAAGGTATGGGGGATGTGAGTTGAGGAAGAGCCATGATAACAGTTGGGATTTCGGATTGAATCTAGGAACTATCGATTTTGGTTTTGAGTATGGTTCAAGTCCCTTGAATTTGACAGTTTCCAACAAGTTGGAATGTTTGAGACTCTAGGCGAGAATGCTTGCAATGAACGCCAGGAAGCGTAACCTGTTGGAGCCTCACCGAACCGATGCCCAAGCAGTTACGGGAAATGAAAGAAGGAAGCGATGTCTAAAGATAACACCGGTAAAGGAAAACGATCTTGGATGGATCGTTTTCTAAAGGGAATCGAATGGGCTGGTAATCTGTTGCCACATCCTGTCACCTTGTTCGCCTCTTTCGCATTATTGACGATCGTGTTAAGTGGCATTGGCGCGTATTTCGATTGGGCAGTGGTTGATCCCCGCGGCCCAGGGGCGAAAGATCGATCTCCAGACGGAATGATTCGCGTGGTTTCGCTTCTGTCTCCCGAAGGACTTCGACGGATCTCCGCTAATTTGGTTACGAACTTTACCGAATTTGCACCATTGGGCACAGTATTAGTGGCTTTATTAGGGGTAGGGATTGCCGAACATAGTGGTCTACTCTCCGCCGCAATTCGTTCCATGGTATTCGGTGTTCGGCGTGAATTTGTGACGGTGGCTGTCGTGTTCGCAGGAATCATATCCAACACCGCGTCGGAAATTGGCTACATCGTTCTGATTCCGTTGGGAGCGGCCATCTATCATTCATTGGGCCGGCATCCACTGGCAGGGCTCGCAGCGGCTTTTGCGGGTGTGTCGGGCGGCTACAGTGCTAATCTACTGCTGGGAACCATCGATCCGCTTTTAGCAGGAGTTACAACGGAAGCCGCTGTAATCTGGCAACCCGACTATCAGGTCAGCGCGGCCTGCAACTGGTACTTTATGTTCGTAAGCACTTTTCTACTCACGCTTGTAGGAAGTTGGGTTTCCATCAAAATCATTGAACCGAGACTTGGCATTTTTGATACGCAATTCGCCGATAGTCAATGGTTGGCCCAACCCCGTTTGGAAAAACTCAGCCCACTAGAAATGCGCGGACTTTGGATCACGCTCTCCTCTATCTTGCTGCTGGCATTGATGGCACTTTATTTGTGCTGGCCTATCGGCCCTACAAAAGAACCGACCATTCCTGTTTTTGCAGCGAATTTACCCTGGTTTGGTGCATTAGGTGTTATCGAAGATGGCGAAAAGGCGCCAGCATTTTTGCATAGTATCGTCACTATAATTTTCGTGTTCTTCCTGGTCCCAGGACTCGTTTATGGGCGTGTGGTCGGAACAATGAAAAGCGACAAAGACTTGATTCAATCAATGACTAAATCGATGACTTCTTTGGGATCTTATATCGTTTTGGTGTTCTTTGCGGCTCAGTTTGTGAAATTCTTCGAGTGGACGAAACTTGGATCATTGTTGGCAGTTACCGGAGCTCAATTCATCAAAGATCTAGGGATGGACAATCCTGGTATCTTGGTCATCTTCATTATCGTATGCGCATCGATCAACTTGATCATGGGAAGTGCGAGTGCCAAGTGGACGTTTATGGCGCCGGTATTTGTGCCGATGATGATGCAACTAGGATATAGCCCCGAATTAATCCAATGCGCTTACCGCATCGGAGATTCCTGCACCAATGTTATTTCGCCCATGATGTCGTACTTTGGAATGATCTTCGTATTCGCTTGTC
>JAUMAI010000605.1:0-9440 GCA_032116775.1 Pirellula sp.
CTGATACTTTTATTGAACATGGAACAGGTTCACGATGAGCCTACCTACCATCAAGAGGGAAGTACCGAAACTTGGTTTGTGCTTAACGGAGACTCGCGCAGTCAAATGAAGAGCGTTGAGGCCAGAACTAAAATTAAATCGCAGAATTGCTACTTTAATATCAATGGTACGCGTACCGTCGTACCTGATGAGGAGCGCGAAAGCAAGGCTGCCGTTTCAGGGATAACCCTTACCCGCAAACAACCAATGCCGACCGACATGCTTGGCGAATCAAACGAAACGTTTCGTCACGACTCGGCAGAGGCGCTGACTCGTGGAAAAACTGCTACGGATGAAGCAAAAGCAAGTTTTCGCCGTGAAGTACTGTCCGACATTAAGAAGCTGATGGACGAAAATCCCGATTCATCTATTTTCGGGATTTGGTGGAAAGCCCAAAATATTCGTTTGGATGCGGTTCATATGGGCAAGGAGACAGCACAAATGGTAGCTGTCGAACATTATCTTTTTGGACGTGTTCTCTCATCGCCCTATAGCTTTGTTCTAAATCCTTTCGGAGGTAGATACATTGCTTACGAACTAGCTAATTTGCCGGCTCAAATATGGGAAATGGGTCGCGACTTACCCGTTTTTTCCCCTGGGCCTCGTGGAACGTTTGGAGAAGAAATTGAGATTATGGGCACATGGGGTCTCATGGGCATAACAATAAATGGGCGGTGAGGAGTGAACTCAGCATCGGCATTTGAGTAAAAAGAATATTTTAAAGAGTATGTCATGAGATTTGGGGCGTGGCAGAGTTCTTCGGGAATCTTGGCGCCTAAAAAGTCATAGTAGCAGAACGACTTGCTGAAGAAGAACGAGATTCGAACTTAATAGAGCCGATTTCTTGAACACGTATTTTCAGAATGTCTTGTAGCGCAAGCGGGTTGCCAGGCCCGGAAACAAGTACTGTTTTTTGGTAAATCGCTTTATGCGGTTATCTTTTACAAGAAAGGGTGAGCAACTGATGGCTCAGTCGTTCAGTGAGTGGCCAGAGTCGCCTCAGAACCCTTTTTTCCTGCGGCAAACAGGTGGTTTTGTAGTGGAGGGGGTAGGATTCGAACTAGGTGAGTAATGTTTTGAAACGCGGGGACAGCGAGACGTGGCCGAAACAGCCTATCGCCCGAAGTGAGAGTTGCCAGATCTGTAAGTATTCGATATCGCGAGACCTTAGAGAGCCTTTCTCGTCTGGTAGACCGCAATGGGGCTCTCCGCCAATCCGTAAAGAAACAATTTTTCTGCTATGGCACATATAACTTACATATGAAACGTGAGCTTTCGATGAAAGACAATGAAGCTGCAAAACTGCACAGTGAGAGTCTCCAACTGCGTAACCAACAGTTCCTGCTTGGGACGCTGGCACTTACCGGCTCCGGCTTGTCTGCTTGGTTGGCACCGGGAATTACGGCAATGAATGGTGGCGCAATCGAAGCTACTGTACTAATCGGTGCGACGATTTCATGGCTGATCATGCTATACGTTCTGTTTTACTGGTCACTGGGGCTTCGCAAACTCATTACAGTCATAAGCGAGTATTTGAAGCTTAATACACTCTCCGATTGGGAACACGACTTCTTTGTTCTTCATCAAAACAATTCCAAGCTCATTCCCAGTCAGACCTTTTTTGTAACGTTCGTTTTTCAGCTATACGGTGTCGTAGTGGTTGGTGGCAGTATCATTTCAACAACGTCCCAAAATGTGCATATCACGCCCACCGGAATTAAAATACTAATCGCCTGCCTCGCCATATACATGTTATTCATTTGCATCACGTACTGTAGATTCCAAAAACACAACTCAGAACTTAAAAAGATTTGCCAAAACGAGTTCTCGAAGGAACCGTAAAGATATGGGATAAGCTTGTCCGTCGCCGGGTAGGACACCGCAACCAGTTAAAACTAGTATTGGGAAAAAAATGGATACATTAATCGGTGTTACTGTGGTTTTTGGATGGATTGCGATTGGGCTATATACGGCTGTAATTGCTTCTGGCAAGTCTGGACATAAGGGATTAAATACATTCGATTTCTTCCTTCCCGATTGACTGTTAGGTGTTTACTAGGACCCTTCTACTTATTCATCGCTATCGCAGCGACACATGCATTAAAGGAGTGCCGATTCTGTAAAACAATGATCCTTGAAAATGCTACTGACTGTCCATCGTGCACTCGCGATCAGTGAAATGTCCGCGAAGCATGTAGGCGTTTATTCTGAATGTTGTGATTGAAAATGAATTGCCAAGCCAGTCCTCTGGCGCTGCGGGACATTCTGGACAAATGCGTTCGAGAACTCGGCGCTAACCCGCAAACACCTCTGCTACGCTATCCGTTGCGACTTGCCTAAACAATCGTAGACCCAATAAATCGATTACCTTAGCATCTACAAACGGTTTCCGCCTTTGACCTTACGCCTTGTCTGATACGTAGGTGCTTTCCAATTTTTCGAGTCCATTTTCTCCCCAACGGCATACATAACCCGGGTGAGCAGAAACTGTCCCAGTTCGCGTTTTCTCCACCGGTGGAATATGCCATAACCAATCGATCTTTCTCGGATCTAACGACCCAACAACGCGATTACCGGTTCACACTTCAATGGGATTCGTTTTTTTCGCCCAGGAAACAAGTCATGAAACAAACGCGAGAAACGAGCCCCAAGAATCGCTGCGCTAATCCTTCATTTGTCGAACAATGACTTAGATATTGGATGTCTAACCAACCACAATCTGCTAATTCTCTATCATACAATTACCGCGGCGCACTCGTCTGGTTAAGAACACAACATCTAATCCTTCATTTGTTCGACAATCTTAACTAAGGGCTCGAGACAGCGAAAAGCAACTATTCATTTTACTTCGTGAGCGTTCGACGAACCGCATCTTGTAACGTCCTGTAGACTCGAGGTTTTCTTTCCTCGATTCTACGGAGATGCAAGATGACAGGTAGTCGTCGATCCACAAACGCTGATTATTGGCAAGGTGTTCTCAGTCAACAACAAGAAAGTGGACTTACCGTCGCGGCGTTTTGCCGCGAGCGAAACATTTCTCATGGTTCATTTTATCAGTGGCGAAACAAGCTTCAGCCACGGCAGCCAACCGATACAAAGCAAAACCACCTACTGGTACCGATCAAGCTTGTTTCCTCAACCGCAACGAAGACTCAGCAGAGTTCCATTCAAATCCTCACACCGTCAGGTTACTCACTGAGGATCGATGCTCAGTTACCGGCTACAGACGTCGCTTTGCTACTCGCCGCGATTGAATCCGCCGTTCAGCGAGGTGAAGCATGATTAGTCTCGCTGCCTCGACTCGAATTTATCTCGCGCTGGCTACGACCGATATGAGAAAAGGTTTCGATGGACTCTGTGGAATCGTCACTTCACAACTTCTGCAAGATCCCCTCTCGGGTACCTTGTTCTTGTTTATCAACAAACGGCGTGATCGACTTAAGGTTCTCTATTGGGATGGTGATGGTCTGGCTATATGGTATCGACGGCTTGAGCAAGGAACTTTTCAGTTACCTCGCACCGATATACAAACGCGAGCGATCGAAATGCGAAGCGATGACTTCCTGATGCTTCTGCGTGGAATCGATCTTTCTAGTGTTAAGCGTCGCAAGCGATTTTCGTTGGCTAGTTAACAGTTCTCTGGCTGCGCAGTTATACTCGTGAGGAAGCCTCTGTAAGATCCTTATTATTGCAGAGGTATTTTTGTCAAAAAATACGATTCGATAGAAACCTTTTTTCTTCGCAAGCGTTTAACGGATATGGACGCAAAGGATCTGCTGATCAAACAGTTGCAGGAGCAAATGCTCGCTCAAGAAGCTGAGCTTCTTTCGGCGCGCTCGTTGCTGGATGCGAAAGAAAAGTATCTCACTCTTAAAAACAACGAACTACAGGAACTTCTAGCCCAGCAGACCGCGACAACTGAGCAATTCGCCCAAAGCATCGAGCAGAAGAATCAACTGATCGCTCTCCTGGAACAGAAAATCAAGCGTCTGCTGTCGGCAGTGCGCGGGTCACGACAAGAACGAATCGATCCCAATCAACTGATGCTTTTTTCTCCTGAGGAATTACAGCAGTTGATCGAGGAGCTAGAGAATCCAAAACCACAACCTGAGCCGACCCTTGAGAACCTACCTGAAGAGAACGAAAAGAAAGCGAAAAAGCGTTCTGGTCGCCGCAACTTCCCCAAGCACTTCCAGGAGGAAGTGATTCGCCACGAAATCCCGGTTGCCGAGCGATCCTGCCCTTGCTGCGGTGAGCAACGTTCTGAAATCGGTATGGAAGAGAGCCGACAACTCGATATCGTTCCGATGTCTTTCAAAGTGATCGTGCACCAACGCATTAAGTATGCGTGTAAATCGTGCCAGGAGCAGGTGTCGATCGCTTCGAAGCCACCTCAACCGATCGAGAAAGGGATTCCAGCACCTGGGCTGTGTGCTTATGTAACGCTTTCCAAGTTCGGCGATCATCAACCTCTATACCGTGAAGAGGATCTCTTCAATCGTATCGGTTGGACGATTCGTCGCAGTACGCTATGTGAATGGCTAGCGGCATTGGCTGGCCTGGCGGGTCCGTTAGTGGCTCGCATGAAATCCTTGCTTCTTCAGTCTTCGGTGATCCATACCGATGACACCAAGATCAAGATGATGCAACCGCTTCAGTGCCATGAGGCGAAATTCTGGCCTTATCAGGGAGATTGGTTGCATCCGTATGTCGTTTTTGACTTCACACTGGATCGCAAACGCTATGGTCCAGCCAACTTTTTAGTGGGCTATGAAGGTTATTTACAAGCCGATGCGTTTTCGGGCTACGATTGCTTGTATGCCGGCGGGAAAGTGCGCGAAGTGGCTTGCTGGATTCATACACGTCGTTACTGGCATCAGTCCCTGGATAGTGATCCGATCCGTGCCAATACGGCTCTGGGGTTCATTGCGCGCTTGGTGCAAATCGAGTCTGAACTGCGGCATCGTTATCCGGAACAGGACGCGCAAGGGACGCGTGAATTTGAGCGTATTGCCGAAGCCCGTCAAAAACTTGCCGTTCCGATTTTAGCCTCCTTCAAGCAATGGCTTGATCAGGAAAATCAGAACGATCGGTTATTGCCTAAGAGTGAGATTCGCCAAGCGTTTACTTACACACTGAATCAGTGGGAGGCTTTGTGTCGTTATACGGAGGCGGGGTATTTATCGCTGGACAACAATGCGGCCGAGCGTAATGTGAAGTATCCTGCGATCGGTCGCAAGAACTTTTTATTCGTCGGCAATCAGGTCGCGGGTAACAATGCAGCGATCTTTTACTCCTTGGTGACCAGTGCGAAACGTAACGGCGTCGAACCTTATGCTTGGCTTCGAGATATTTACTCTCAGCTGCCTCAATATCGTGGCGGCATAGCTTTCAGTGAGAGCAGTGAAACAGGGCGTGTCACGGTGGATGAACTGGATCACTTGTTACCGGATCGCTGGCTCAAAGAGCATCCGCATTGTAAATGGTCCATCGAGGAGGTGCGGCGTATTGAACGGAAGCAAAAAGAACAAGCCCAGCGTTTCAAACGGAAGTTGCGAAAGTGATCGTACTGATCAACCCATGATAACTTACCTTCATCAACTTGGTATTCACCAAAAATTAGTGATAGCACACTGCCAATTTACCAGTGCGGTTCATCGAACGCTCACTTTACTTCGACAAGAGCATTTGAAAGAGGAAGTCGTTGCCATCTGAGTACACCTTGGATTCCGAGTAGCCAGGGATCAAAAGATGACATTCGTGTCCGACTTGGTCGGACTTCTCTTTGAGTTTTACGCCGTAAACTGGATGATGGATACCGTGACCTGCGTCCCTTGATGGAAGGTCGATCTCGGCGCTACAGGTCATGAATAAAGGGGGATCTTTGCAGTCGACATGATTGACCGGTGAAAACTCGACATAGAGGTCATGGTACTGGTCTCGTTTCTTCATCACATCCCCGATTTCAGTTTCGCCTACTGCTCGGGCGATCATGGGATGCTTGAGAACGTTTGGCCCCAGCCAGTTTTCAATGACGTCTGGATCGATTGAGGTCTGACCGACCGACACTGAGGCGGCGCAGACTCGTGTCGATTCCCGCAATACTGGATCCGTCGCTTTGGGTTCGGCGAGGTCATCATGCAATAACAACCACATCGCTGTGCATGCTCCGGCACTCGGGCCCGTTAAAGCGAAACGTTTTGAATCAATGTTCCAGTGTTCGGCCTTCGAACGAAGAAACTGGATGGCTCTTGCCGCGTCGTGGACTGGGGCGGGCAGAGGATGCTGAGGAGCCAACCGATAGTTGATCGCTGCAAAAGAAATTCCCCTATCCAGAAACGGCTGGATTGCCGGCCCCTTCTGACTCTTATCCCCAGTCAGCCAACCGCCCCCGTGAATATAGATCAGCAGTGGGCGTGGGCCATCGCCGGTGGCTGCCCAAAAGTCGAGTACGTTTCGGGTATCAGGTCCATAGGAGATGTCCGATCGTGTTGGGGTCGGTTGTTCCGGAGTACCGCCAGCGAATACGGCGCCGCTGACCGTAGAAACAAACGACCACAAAACGGCGAATACAAGTACTCTCATCCCGATACCTTTCCAATTGTGTCTACCGGACACACTACTCGCTGGGCTCCGAACGCTACGCATCACCGCGGTCGCGGCAAAAGATACTCGATTCAAAAAAACGGCCGAATCGCGACTCCCATGCAGGCAATTGTTCAAGTAAGCAGTTCGCGAGTCAGAAGGAGGTCCGCTTTGCAACTACTTCAGCCCGCAGAAGTCTATTAGATCACGTCCAAAGCATCGTGGATCTCAACATTTCAACGCAGTCTAAGGTGTCCCTCTTCGTGAGCCCTGCTGTTGACGCCTCCTGGGCTTCCTTCATGTCGGCTGATCTTAAACCAACCTGCTCCATTCTACAACAGTTTTCCGACGATCTAAAAATCGCTGGACTCTGCAAGCGGACGCAAGAGTCCTATTGCCGTGAACTGCGTAAATCCCCTAATTACATCGGTCAATCGCTGCGTTACTTAGAACCGTACGTTTTTAGATCAGCTATTGCAAATCATCGTATTGCCAAGTTTACTCAGCACGGCGATGACACGGGTGAACTAATTATTCTCGGGCGATTGCGCTGCGAAACAGAGATTTCAGCGTAGCCTATTTAATCGATTGACTGGGCTGTGAGACCCCTTGATTTGTGCCTCATCGTCCAAAATGTAAAATTGCGTCTCTTCCAGGGAAGTATGCGATGAAATGGTCTGCCGGCGTTTTAATGAAAATCCTGATAGGTATAGGTGCGTTGCAGCGTTGCAGCGTTCCAGCGCTGCAGTACATTCTAGAAAAATGCGTTCGAGAACTCGACGATATTAGGTCGGCTGATGAGTCAGCTCACGCTTTTCCGGTAATAGGCCGGCGGTTTCTAACTCCAATATCTGGATTGCAACACTCGACAAGACATCCTTCAAGCGAGTTGCTTGCGTGTTCGTCAATTTTTGGTTGCTTAATTTGATTGCGATCTCCCCTTAACTCGTGTTGCCTACAATCGTGATAAAGCCCACGATGCTCAACGGCCCGGACAGCACTCATGATTTGTATCATTTCGACGCTGGCGCAATCCTCGTTGCTCCGCTTAGCGAAGAAAGTTAAATTTGGGTATACGGCATGACACTGTTGGGGACACAGCCACAACCGTGGACGGAATTTAGGCCGCTTTTGTTCTGCCGATTACTGAGTGTATTTCGTTTTTGAGCGACGAACCAGGCGAGAACTGTAAGGCTCTAAAGGCGAAGACCAATGCGAAATTAGCGTTAGCAACAAACACTCTGGCATAAACACTAAACAACAAATCGACTCGCCAGCCCCTCTCGCTTGCGCCAAAAAACGTCATCTCTGTGCCTGAGCAGAAAAATGCTAAACTATTCGGCACATCATTGCTGGCTCTGACTGTGAAATTACCGTAGTCCGGTTGTTCCCAACTGTATAACGGTATTGGTCTGCTACCCAAAATGTGATCCATATGATATGAGAGTCTAGAGCCTCAGATCGAGGCGAAAGGACTTTTTATGAGCAAGAAGCGAAGGCGTCATAGCCCGGAGCAGATCGTATCGAAACTTCGCGATGCGGATGTCATGCTGAATTCTGGCAAGGATTTGGCAGCGGTCCTGCAGAGCCTGGAGGTGTGTGAAGCTACTTATCATCGTTGGCGTAATCAGTTTGGCGGAATGAAGAGCGAGGAGGCCAAGCGTTTACGCGAACTGGATATAGAGAATGCGCGCTTAAAGCGATTGCTGGCCGAAGCCGAACTCGATAAGGCGATTCTCAAAGAGGCACTTCGGGGAAACGTCTAAGCCCGACACAGAAACGAGCAACGATTCAGCGAGTTCAGCAGTCTTTGTCTGTATCTGAGCGTCGGGCTTGCAAGGCACTTGAATTTTCAAGAAGTGGTATTCGTTATGAGCGTAAAGAGAAAGAGGACGAACCCAGGATACGTCGACGTATTCTGGAACTAGTTCGGCAGAGACCACGCTTTGGCTATCGTCGAATCACGCATCTACTTCATCGCGAAGGATTTCGTATCAACGTGAAGCGGGTGTACCGTATATGGATAGACGAGGGCTTAAGAGTTCTGAGAAAAGTTCGTAAAAAACGGGCTTTGGGGCATGGTGGCAACGCTTGTCATGTGCGACGTGCCATGAGCGCCAACGAGGTATGGTGTTGGGATTTTATCTACGATCGAACGGTCTATGGACAGTCGATCAAATGGCTTTCGATTGTCGATGAGTATACTCGCCGTTGTATTAAGCTTGACGTTTCTAGGAGCATTCGTTCGGAGGATGTGATTAATCGACTCAGCGAATTGTTTTTGATGTATGGAGTACCGAAGCATATTCGGAGTGATAACGGCCCGGAGTTTATCGCAAAGTCGATTCGGGATTGGGTCGCACGAATGTCAATTGGCACACTTTATGTCAAGCCAGGAAGTCCCTGGGAAAATGGATATGCAGAGAGTTTCCACAGTCGCCTGAGAGATGAACTAATGAATGTGACCGAGTTTGAGAGTTTGGCTCATGCCAGAGCTTGTGGAGTAACCTGGCGCGAACATTACAACGACTACCGACCTCATAGCTCGCTAGGTGGTCTGACTCCAACGGAATTTGCATTTCGCTGTGCGGCTTCCGTTCCGGCTGCGCCTCCACTTCAGCAGCACAGCGGACCATTACTACTTACCCAAACATAACTCACATAACACCTGGACAATATTTGGGAGCATCTCACACTGGCAGCTCGATGTTACGTTCAACGAAGACCAAAGCCGAATCCGAAAAGGACATGCCGACACCAACTTCAGTACCCTACGTCGGACAGCCTTAAGTATGTTAAAGAATGAAAAAACAGCC
>JAUMAI010000606.1:0-14191 GCA_032116775.1 Pirellula sp.
GAAGAGTAAGTTCCATTTTGAACGGCAGAATTGGCAGAGACGGTCGTCTGCGGAAACATACCGGGACTTGCGGTAGCTGCAGGCAATGGAGGCGATGCAACCATTGGAACCTGATTTCCACCTTGCAACCATCCGCCAAGACCCCATGCCGGCGAACGTAATGCCTGCATCTGATAAGAGGTGCAGGGCATCATGGTAGTGACTTGTTTGCCCGTTCTAGGGTCTGTCGTGGTGACAGGACGGTAGTAGGTGGTCGGTACGTTGAAATATTGAGTGTTGTAATTCGTTGGTGCCGCCAAACTCAGGTTGCTTTGCGGCAATCCTGCATACCCAGCATAATACGGCTGTCCGGCTACGCCGCCAGGAGCTACCCCGCCTACAACAGGTGCGCCGACATAGGTGCTTGGAAGCACCGGGTAGCCAGCGGTGTAAGCGTAGTTCGGTGCCACGGCCGGATTGGTCGGTACAGTTGAGGCAGGCTTACCCCATCCAAAAATATTTAAGCAAGATTGGGCCTGCAATTCGCCTGTCGGTAAACCGCTGACAGCAGCCGCCAACGCCGCTATCGAGATCAATCTTTTTCGACTAAACATACGCGATTGCACCCTTCGAGGCGAAAAAAAATAAATGGACTCAAGTTTTCAGCCGAGAGTCCGGCTACTGTTTGATGCCATATCTACAGGTATGGTCAATGGCTTCTGGCAATTATTAATCTAAAACGGCAAAATCCAAGATAATCAAGTTCTCGAGGTTCTGGTTATTACGATTATGCCGGCTTCGACTTGCGATTTATCGCGACGGCTGCGAGATTTCACGCTATCCGCTCCATTGGCAACTTCTGAGCCGATTCGGTTGGACAGTTTGCCGAAAAGCAGACTGGATCCTACAATCCAGCTTTTCGTAAGGACCGTCTTTCAAACCCAAAGTCGCCTGACGGAAAAGATTCGCGTTTTTATCCCTTCTTCCTATCCTAGCTCAGAAAAGCGGGTCACCCCGCATATCTCAATGCCACGTTACAATCCCGCAATCATTGAACCGAAATGGCAACAGTACTGGGATCATCATAAGACCTTCAAGACACCAGACCTCCCAGTCGGTCCCAAACTCTACGTGCTCGACATGTTCCCTTATCCAAGTGGCGCGGGACTCCATGTCGGACACCCTGAGGGCTATACCGCGACCGATATCGTTTCTCGTTTCGAACGCATGCGGGGTAAAACCGTTCTTCATCCCATGGGGTTCGATGCCTTCGGCTTACCTGCTGAAGAGTACGCCATTCGCACGAACACTCCTCCGCGTAAATCTACCGAAGACAACATTGCCAACTTCACTCGGCAATTAAAAATGCTCGGCTTCAGTTACGACTGGGATCGAGTTCTGGCAACTACGGACGTTGAGTACTTCCGTTGGACTCAGTGGATCTTCCTCATTTTGTTTGATACGTGGTACGACGCCAAACAGAAAAAAGGACGACCTATTGCCGAACTCCCCATTCCGCCGGCGGTAACCGCACAAGGTGAAGCAGCAGTCGACGCCTATCGCGATAAGAATCGCTTGGCCTACCAAGACGATGCTCTGGTCAATTGGTGTCCCGCACTCGGTACCGTTTTGGCTAATGAAGAAGTGATTGATGGTAAGAGCGAGCGAGGTAATCATCCAGTACAACGCATCCCATTGCGTCAATGGATGTTACGAATAACAGCGTACGCGGATCGCCTCCTTAATGATCTAGAGACACTCGATTGGTCACCGAGTATCAAGAAATTGCAGTCCGATTGGATCGGGCGCAGCCAAGGAGCCGAAGTTGATTTCTATATCGGCCCAGCTTCCGGTTTTGAAAACTGGAAACAACAACGCTCCAGCGATGGCTTTCCTGAGACACCAGCAGACGACGTACTGCGAATTTACACGACAAGACCTGATACACTTTTCGGAGCAACCTATATGGTTATCGCTCCGGAGCATAAACTAGTTTCAAGCCTTACTTCAGCCGAGCAAAAGTCGGTAGTCGATGCTTATTGTCAGGCGGCGTCCTTCAAAAGCGATCGCGAGCGCATCGAAGGCGAAAAGAAAAAGACTGGAGTCTTCACCGGCAGTTACGCTATTAATCCCGTCAATGGCGAACCGATTCCGATTTGGATTGCCGATTATGTTTTAGCCAGCTACGGAACTGGTGCCATCATGGCAGTGCCAGCCCA
This sequence comes from Pirellula sp., assembly GCA_032116775.1. Taxonomy (GTDB): domain Bacteria; phylum Planctomycetota; class Planctomycetia; order Pirellulales; family Pirellulaceae; genus JAFLCP01. The sequence continues at coordinate 2,199 of JAUMAI010000606.1, forward strand.
TGATGAGCGAGACTATGAATTTGCCATTCAGTTTTCTCTTAAAATCCTAACGGTTGTACAACCTGCCAACTCGGATAAGCCACCAAGCGTTAATCCTTCACAGGCCAATTCCGAAAAAGCTGCACAGGTCGACACTAACCTGTTTACTGGCTTAGGAGTTGCCATCAACAGCGGTCGATATGATGGAACACCTACCGCTGAGTTTAAAAAGCAAATCGTGGCGGAGCTATCGGAACAAGGTATCGGCCGCGAAGCGGTCAATTATAAGTTGCGAGATTGGCTCTTCAGTCGCCAACGATTTTGGGGAGAACCTTTCCCAATCCTTTTAGAACTCGGCGATGATAATCAACCTAATGGTCGAGTTCGCGCCGTCCCAGAAAACCAACTGCCTGTCGATCTTCCTCACCTAGAAGACTACAAACCTCACGGGCGTCCAGAACCCCCACTCGCCAAGGCCGATGCCTCTTGGCTGTACGTGGAACTCGATGGAAAGAAGTATCGGCGCGAGACCAATACGATGCCGCAATGGGCAGGTTCATGTTGGTATTACCTGCGGTTCATCGACCCAAGAAATAAAGAAGCTGCCATCGATCCCGTTAAAGAAAAAGCTTGGATGCCAGTGGATTTGTATGTAGGGGGTGCCGAACATGCTGTACTCCATTTATTGTATTCTCGATTCTGGCACAAAGTCCTGTACGATCGCGGCTATGTCTCTACCGTCGAGCCATTCCAAAAACTTGTCAACCAAGGGATGATACTCGGGGAAGTAGAATACACATCTCTAAAAACAGCCTCTGGTCGGTTTGTAAGTTATTCCGATCTCGGAGAGGACAGCGCAGGAAATCCGATTGATCAGAAGACCAAAGAACCTGTCACTGCGGTACGAGTTGAGGAAGATGGCGTGCTGAAGACCGGTGACAAGTTCGTATTAAAAGATCACCCTGAAATTCGAGTCGACAGCCGGGCTCACAAAATGTCTAAAGCTCGTGGCAATGTCGTTAATCCCGACGAGATAGTGCGTGAATATGGGGCCGACTCATTGCGTCTGTATGAAATGTTTATGGGGCCATTGGAAGCCACCAAACCATGGAGCATGCAAGGGGTTGCAGGAGTCCGCAATTTTCTCGATCGCGTCTGGAGAATGATGGTTGACTACCATCTCGAAGAAACCCAACTCGTTGAACAGATTTGCGACCGAGAACCGACGGCGGAGCAAAATCGCGTTCTGCATAAAACGATTGAAGCAGTAACTCGCGATTTAGAAACCATGGGTTTTAACACCGCGATCGCAAGGATGATGGAATTTGTCAATTTCTATACCAAAGAAGTCCATCGTCCTCGTAGTGTCATGAACTCATTCGTGCTACTGCTCTCGCCACTGGCTCCACATATTGCAGAAGAATTATGGCAACTACTCGGTAATCAAAGTAGCCTTGCGTATCAGCCGTGGCCTAAGCACGATCCATCTTTGCTCGTACTTTCAGAAATTGAAATTCCAGTACAGATCAATGGTAAATTACGCAGCAAGATCAATGTCCCAGCCGATGCCGATGCCGCGGCACTCGAACAGTTCGCCCTCGCCAACGAGAAAGTGATCGAATTGCTGACAGGCAAAGAGATTGTCAAGAAAATTATCGTTCCAGGCCGGCTCGTAAATTTCGTGGTCAAATAGGTAGACCGGTGAGCGAACTCCATCAACTTGCGGCAACTTCGGCGAGCCAATCCACTCCGCCGAAGTTGCTGGTAATGGTTTGCACTTACAACGAGAGAGATAATCTCCCGTTGTTAGTTGATGCCATTCATCAGCATGTTCCCTATGCCGACATTCTAGTGATCGATGACAATTCGCCAGATGGCACTGGTGTGTGGGCCGCGCAGTCCCAACAACAGGATCACCAATTAAAGGTTATTTCTCGACCTGAAAAACAAGGCCTCGGTACGGCCATTCGCCAAGGCCTACAGTATGCGATGGCAAACGGTTATGAACGGGTTGTGAATTTAGATGCCGACTTCAGCCACGATCCGGCTACAATTCCTCAACTTGTAAACGCCACAACGACGGCGGATAATCCGCTCGATGTAGCGATCGGTTCTCGCTATGTCCCGATGGGACATATCACGGGCCTTCCGCAGAGTAGAATTCTGATGAGCCGCTGCATTAATGGGTATGCCAGATTATTGCTGGGGCTGAGAATCGGCGATTGGAGCAGCTCTTTTCGAGCTTACAACACAGCCTACTTGCATAAACTCCCTTGGGACAAATTGCAATGTAGAGGCTATGGTGCGCTCCAGGAGCTACTTTGGTTTTTACACCAAAAAGGCGCCAAAATTGGTGAATTACCGATACACTATGTAAACCGCAAAAGGGGCGTATCAAAAATTTCATGGCGGGAAGCTGTGGGGGCCTTGAGAGCCTTACATCGTCTCGCTTCGAATCGCTTTGCCACCAAAAGCTCTCCCAAGAATTAAGAAGACAACGGGCCGGGATTGCTTAATATTCAAGAAGGAAAACAATTCGATGTCCAAGACTCATTTGCACCAAATCGGCTTCCTGGGTGGAGGACAAATGGCGTCGGCCTTGGCTGCGGGTGCCATAAAATCTCACTTATTGCAAGAAAAAGACATCGTCTTTTATGATCCTTCCTTGGAAGCCCAAGCTCGTCTGAAAAGTTCATTTCCGGAATCGATGATCGTAAACCACGCTGCGGAGCTGTTTGCTCATTCGCAATGCGTCGCGTTAGCGGTGAAGCCTCAAGTTCTATTGAAAATCAGTGGTGAAATTGCACCATTGGTTCAAACTCATCATCTTCTTATCTCTGTTGTAGCCGGGGTCTCCCTTAAAAAACTGGAAGAGTCATTAAGATCTGGAAGAATCATTCGAGTGATGCCGAACACTCCTTGCCAGATCCAAGTGGGAGCATCTGGAATCGCCGCTTCCAAGGGAACATCTTCCGAGGATAGAAACTGGGCTGAAAAATTGATGAGCGCCGTCGGAATCGTGGAACATGTCGAAGACGATCTGCTCCATGCAGTGACGGGAGTCTCAGGCTCTGGACCTGCTTACGCGTTTATGATCATCGATGCGTTGGCTGATGGTGGTGTGGCCATGGGCCTACCTCGTAAAATGGCCATCCGATTAGCTGCCCAAACATTGCTAGGGGCGGCAGACATGGTTCTTAAAACGGGCGAGCATCCTGCAGAACTCAAGGATCGAGTTGCAAGCCCCGCAGGCACGACCATGGCCGCAGTAGAACAACTAGAAAAGTTTGGCCTGCGCTCCGCGTTAATTTCTGCAGTACGAGCTGCGACCGAGCGGAGTCGTGAACTGGGTGGAGAGTAGGTTCACTCTACTCTTTGCGAAGTTCATGGTATCTGGCATAGCCTCCCAGGAACAACTACTTTTTAAGTGAGTTGAGCGGCTCTACTCCACGATTTTGTTTACACTTTCCCAAAGATTACTTCTCCCCTTTTCGTACGGCTTAGTTTGCAATACTCTGGGAGCCTGACAAAAGTTCATCGCCGGCCTTGTCATACCCCAAGCAACTTGGTGGATTCAGGCCGATGTCCATAACATGTTTTAATGAAAACAGGATACGCAATTATGAAAGCGTTTGAAGGAAAAAAAGGACTTATCATCGGGGTTGCTAACGATCGGTCTATCGCTTGGTATATCGCCAAACAAATCATGGAGCAGGGGGGGGTTTGCGGGTTTACCCACTTACCAGACCGTCCAGATGACGAGCGTCAGCGTAATCGTCGACGCGTGAGTCAGTTGACCGAAGATTATCCAGACAATGCCAAGTTCCTAATTCCGCTGGACGTGCAAAACGATGCTAATATCCAGGAAGTCATGAACACTGCGGAACAGCAGTTTGGAAAGCTCGATTTCATTCTTCACTCTGTGGCCTTCGCAGATCGCAAAGACCTCGACAACGACACCATCGAGACCAGTCGAGAAGGTTTCAAACTGGCCATGGATATCAGTGCTTATAGCTTGCTGGCAGTATGCAAATACGCGCGCCCGATACTGAACCCAGGAGCAGCTATTTGCGCCATGACTTACTTTGGCGGTGAAAAGATTGTGCCTGGCTATAACGTCATGGGGATCTGCAAAGCTGCCCTGGATGCTTGCGTGAGATATCTCGCTTTCGATTTGGGTCCACAGGGTATTAGAGTGAACGCCGTTAGTGCTGGCCCACTGAGAACACTGGCGGGAAGTGCGGCAGGCGTTGATGAAATGCTGAAGCTTTATGCCCACATGGCGCCTCTCGCCCGAAATGTAACTCACGAGGAAGTAGGCCGATCAGGTGCATTCCTTCTATCCCCCCTAAGCGACGGAATCACGGGTGAGATCCTCCATGTCGACGGCGGATACAACGCAATGGGTAGCCCAGGTAGATTGCTGAACCTTGTAAAATAACCCCCCAATTTGATGATTATCAGCAGTTTTTTTGCTTTTCGGTGGGTACAAACTTCGCGTTCAGAAGCGCTCAAAAAATAGTTGCTTTCTCCCCACCAAGGGGAGAGAATTAACTTAGTTTAGTGACGGGATGTCGGGATCGGCTTACTAAAGAGGTCATTGGTAACGATGCTAAAACGGCCTTCAAACCCTAATTCGGATTCCGATGCGCTGTTGGATGGCGCTGGTCCTGATCAAGCAGATCTTTCGACCGGCGGTTATTCGTCCCCTATGACGAACCAACTGGAAGAAGGCGAAGATATCAGCGCCGACGATGCAAGCTCCGAAGAGGAAATAGATTCGGACGCTGATATTGAAGAAACGTCAGAAGGCACGTCGACGGTTTGGTTGGATAAAGATGCTAAGGCATTCTTGGTAAGCCTCGGAGCGCATGTGGCGTTGCTGGTTGGTTTAGCCGCATTTCCAATCTGGGAAGTCGTAAAAGATTCTCCTGCTCTCATGCTCTCTTCCGTACCTCGAACAGAGGAGCCTGAAGAGTTTCGAATCGTTGATCAATTAGCCTATGCCGAAGAACCCTCTGAGCAGATTGGTGCGAACAGTTTAGGCAATGCCGGAATGGCTGCCGCTTTGGCGCCAGTGATGGCAGACATCAGCGACATACCTTCTCCGACGATTGATCGTCCATCTGACTTTGCGATACATGATGCTTCGTATGAGATTCAGCAAGTCGCAGGACTTGTGCAGAGCAATCAAACATCGAAAGGTCTGACGGGAATTGGGGCAACAGGCACCGACGGTGCAGTTGACCGCGTCACGTACGAAATATTGCAGATGATGGAAGAGCGACCAACATTGGTCGTTTGGCTCTTTGACCAGTCAGGCAGTTTGTTTGAACGTCGCAAAGAGATTCGTGAACGGTTTGATCGCATCTATGACGAGCTAGGTCTCGTGCAACAATCCGACGAATCCTTAAAGGGAAGCAGTGACGAACCTCGATTGCTGACCAGCGTTATCGCTTTCGGAGATAACGTGGATCTGATTACTCCGAAGCCTACGGCAGATTTAGAAACCATTCGTAAGGCGATCGATTCGATCAAGCTCGACACGACTGGCAATGAAAAAGTGTTCTCGGCACTTTATCTAGCAGGTGAACAATACAAGCACCTTCGCAGCACACGCTCAAGGCGAGAACCAGAGAGAAACGTGATGATGGTCGTTGTCACGGACGAGCGTGGCGATGATGCCGAAGGCTTAGAGTCTACGATCAAGCTCTACAGGCAGCATGCTATTCCAGTTCATGTCATCGGCACACCTGCGCCGTTTGGCAGGGAATTCACTTACATCCGTTACATCGACCCAGACCCTGCATTCGACCAATCACCCACCTGGGCGCAAGTGGATCAAGGACCGGAATCAATCTTCCCAGAGCGTGTGCAGATTGGCTTTGACAACAATTACTTTGAAGAGCCTGTGATCGATTCTGGGTTTGGACCATTTGCTCTCTCTCGATTGTGCTACGAGACCGGTGGTATCTATTACACTGTCCACCCCAACCGCCGCTATGATGGTCGAGTCAAAGAAGGCGAAATCGGTGCCTATGCTTCGAGATTGGAATATTTCTTTGATCCCGAAAGAATGTTCCAGTACAGACCGGAATACATCTCGAAAGAAGAGTACATGCAGCGGGTGAGCAAGAGCCCATTGCGTCAATCGCTCATACAAGCTGCCCAATTCGCGCGTGTTGGCGATTTTGATCCAACCCAATTGCGTTACGTTAAAACCGATGAAGCGCAGTTCATCAATCAATTAACCATGGCTCAGCAATCGGCCGCTCGTCTTGAACCCAAACTGGCAGCATTATCTGAAATGCTGATTGCTGGCTTGCCAGCGAGAGAACAAGAGACCAACCCTCGATGGCTGGCAGGATTTGACCTCTCGTTGGGTTTGGCCTTGGCTCACAAGGTCAGAACCGAGGGCTACAATGCGATGCTGGCAAAAGCAAAGCGAGGGATGAAGTTTGAAAAAGAAAAGAACAACACTTGGGTTTTGAAACCTGATGTTGAGATTAGTGTTGGTAGCAAAGCAGAAAAGGAAGCGCAGCAAGCAAGAGATATGCTTGAGTCAGTGGTCAAGAATCATCCTCGTACTCCGTGGGCTTTGCTAGCTGCTCGCGAGCTTGAACAACCGTTAGGCTGGAAGTGGGTCGAGGAATTTACTGATCTCACTCCACCAGCGGCGATGCGAGCCAATCCCAATAATAACAACAACACGCCACCTCCCCCTCAGGACGATCAGGCGCAGATGTTGGCAAAGCCACCGCCAAAACGGCCAATTCCTAAGCTGTAAGCTCAGCTTCGATTGAGAAACATTTTGCAAACGGTTCCGGTTAAAAATCGGAACCGTTTTTCTTGGTAGGTTGAAGAGCCGCATCCGCGAAGGCTTCTTCTTGATGAGCTCTGCTTACCAGGAACCTCTTATCAAAGAGCTTTGCTTTTGAGCTGATCTATTCTCTGAAGAGAGGGAAAACTGAATCGCTCTTTTCTCTTCTTGCTCCCCTCGCCCCCGCCTTTTTTGCGGAGCAAAAATCGCCAGGGGGGAGAGGGGCTGGGGGTGAGGGGGAATCAGCTCCGCCTCGCAATCAAGCTCTCGGTCGAGCTTATTACCCCTCACCCCGGCCGCTCTCCCCAAAGAGGTCTCCGCTACGCTGCGACCTCTTTGGGAAGAGGGAGACCTAGGACCGTTGCGCTAAATGCTTCCCTCGCCCCCGGCGTTTTTGCGCCGCAAAAATCGCCAGGGGGAGAGGAAGACCTGATAGCCTTGCTCTATTGCTAGCAAAAAAGATGATAGGCCAGCAAAAATAGGGGGTATGCGACACATATTGGCCTATTCTTTTGCCAAAATAGGTTTACCCTAACAATTGGAAAAAACGATAAACTCTTTTGTATCGTTACAAATCAACTCGAACCTCTATAGACGGATATACCTGAATGTCGACGGACGTAGCTTCGTTGGAGCAGTCTTCGAAACCAATTCAATACGTAAGTGGCGTTACAGTTCGTTTAGCTGGCGATTCCGGAGACGGAATGCAGCTACTGGGAACTCAGCTCACCAACACCTCTGCTCTGTTGGGAAACGACGTCGCTACCTTTCCGGACTTTCCTGCCGAGATTCGTGCCCCTCGTGGTACACGTGCCGGGGTTAGCGGTTTTCAAGTGCAATTTGCATCTCATGAAGTTTTTACGCCGGGCGATATTGTAGACGCTCTTGTCGCGATGAACCCCGCGGCTTTGGTAACAAATCTAAACGATTTGCGTAAAGGCGGACTACTCATCGTCAACGAAGACAACTTCGAGGACAAAGACCTCAAACTCGCCAATCTCAAGACCAACCCTTTAGAAGAACCGGCGATGGAAAACTATCGTTTGGTTCGAGTTCCGATGAACAAGCTAACGACCGAATCGGTCAAGGAATTGGGACTCAGCGTGAAGGAAGCCGATCGCTGCAAGAACTTCTTCGCGATGGGTATGGTGTTTTGGCTTTATGGTCGATCGATGGAACCGACCTTACGATTTATTCGAGACAAATTCTCGAAAACTCCTGACATAAGAGAAGCAAACGAAAAAGCCTTACAAGCTGGTTGGTCCTATGGTGAGACCACTGAAGTGCTTGGAGCATCTTATCGCGTTGAACCTGCTGCATTAACGCCTGGTCTTTATAGAAATATGATGGGCAACCAGGCGTTGGCCTGGGGCCTTATGACGGCTGCTCATCTTTCTGGCAAACAGCTGTTTTATGGTTCTTACCCAATCACGCCTGCCAGCGATATTTTGCATGAATTGAGTCGGTTCAAGAACTTTGGCGTCTACACGTTTCAAGCTGAAGATGAAATTGCCGCCGTATGCTCTGCAATCGGAGCTGCCTATGGTGGTTCGATGGGCGTAACGACCAGTAGCGGTCCGGGAATTGCCTTGAAAGCAGAAGCGATGGGTTTGGCGCTGATGCTTGAATTGCCAATGATCATCATCGACGTCCAACGCGGTGGCCCAAGTACAGGTCTCCCAACTAAGACCGAACAAGCAGACTTGTTACAGGTTCTGTTTGGCCGTAATGGCGAAGCTCCATTGCCAGTTCTAGCCGCTCGCTCACCTGCCGATTGCTTTGACACTGCCATCGAAGCTTGGAGAATTGCCTCCCGATTAATGATCCCAGTTGTCATTCTGTCGGATGGTTATATCGCCAACGGCGCGGAGCCATGGTTGATTCCAGATATCAATCAAATGGAAAAAATCGAAATCAAGCATCCAGAGGCAACAGAGGCCGCTAATTTCAAGCCGTATCGTCGAGACGAATTACTCGCTCGTCCGTGGGCTGTCCCTGGCACTAGTGGCTTAATGCACCGAGTGGGCGGTATCGAGAAGGAAGATATCACCGGTAACATTAGCTACGATCCTGAAAACCATCAGCACATGGTTAAAACGCGAGAGCAGAAGGTGGCTAACGTTGCCAAGCTAATTCCGCCGGCAACTGTGTTAGGCCCAGAGCAAGGAGATCTCTTGGTAGTTTCTTGGGGTGGCACTTACGGAGCCTGCATGACTGCGGTTCGACAAGCTCAAGAGAGTGGTCTCAGTGTCGCGCACTTGCACCTGCGACATCTGAATCCATTCCCAAGCAACCTCGGTGATATTCTCAAGCGGTATCGCAAAGTACTCGTCCCCGAATTGAATATGGGACAACTCCGTATGTTGCTGCGTGCCAAATATCTGGTTGATGCGATCGGTTACAACAAAGTCAAAGGCAAACCGTTCACTGTTATCGAACTTGTAGAGCAAATAAAAACGTTCTGCAAAAACAGCTAGTATCGATTGGGAATTCCTGCGTTGGAGAACTGAGAAATGGTCACTCCAATGCCACAAATCATTTTGTAATAAACGTATTGGGACTTCGATTCGTCCGAAAATGAGACAGTTATGAGCACAGTTGATTTGCCTGTTTTAAAAGCTGCTGATTTCGCTAGTGATCAAGATGTTCGTTGGTGCCCAGGTTGCGGCGACTATTCCATCTTGGCACAAATGAAGAAGGTCCTGCCCGAACTTGGAATACCTCCTGAGCAAATGGTTTTCGTGTCTGGTATTGGTTGCTCAAGCCGATTTCCCTATTACATGAACACCTATGGCGTTCACAGCATTCACGGCCGCGCTCCTGCAGTCGCAACAGGCTTGAAAGTGACCCGACAGGATTTAAAAGTATGGGTGATCACCGGCGACGGAGACGCGCTCAGCATTGGTGGCAATCACTTCGTCCACTTGCTGCGCCGTAATGTCAACTTGAATATCATCCTCTTCAACAACCGAATCTATGGTCTGACCAAGGGACAGTACTCGCCCACCAGTCCCGAAGGCCAGATCACCAAAAGCACTCCTACGGGTGCAATCGATCATCCACTTAATCCAATGCTCGTAGCTCTTGGTGCAGAAGCAACTTTCGTGGCTCGTTCCATCGACGCTCACGTAAAACACTTGGCAGCCACTCTAAAGCGTGCGGCTGAACACAAAGGTACTGCGTTTGTTGAAGTCTACCAGAACTGCAATGTTTTCAACGACGGCGCTTGGAATTACGCAGCCGACCGTGCAACACGCGAAGACACTGTTATCGAGCTTGAACATGGTAAGCCGTTGATCTTTGGCAAAGATCGGGACAAGGGCATCCGGCTGGTTGGAACCAAATTGGAAGTCGTTACCCTCGGTAACGGCATCACTGAAAAAGACCTACTTGTTCATGACGAACAAGGTGACCTGATTCATGCATTCCTGTTAGCGAGAATGCGACATGCTGCGTTTCCCGAACCGATTGGGGTATTCCGCGAGGTGTCTGCTCCAACATTCGATGATCAGATGAATGATCAGCTCAAAACGGCTAAGCAAAAACGCGGACCAGGTGACCTAAATCAACTCTTTCGCTCTGGAGACACCTGGCAAGTTGCTTAATTGCCGGAACTATGCCAGTGAGATGATAAAAAATCATTCAGCGACACTGAACGTCCAAGGCTGAATAACTCTCTCAACAACAAGTCACCCCTTCGGAGAAGGATAACGAGCTTCGGTTCGTTTTCCTTCTCCGATACTTTTTTAGCGCGCAGCTGTAGTGGGCCTAACAGCGTCCTAGCCACGTTGCCTCGAGGTCGACATGAGACCGTTCAGCCTTGCATTCGTTTTTCAAGAAGAACGAATGTTGCAAGCGGAGTAGCACGGGAGATTGTTTAAAAAGGCAGCAAGGGCTTGCTGCTATCGATCAGAGACTTGTGAGCCGTTCTCGGCATTTGTCCCTTTCGATGGCCATACGGGCACGTAACGCTCTGCAGATGGGAGAATTTCCTTAATTCTCACCCCAAACTTGTCACCGACTTTGACAACATCACCGTGAGCCAGTGCCTGGCCGTCCACTTCGAGCGTTAAAGGACTATCGCACGGTTTGTCAAATTGGATCATGATACCTGGCACCAATTCCAGGATCTGGTCGACGGACATTTTCCTCTCGGCTAGAATCACACGAACAGGCACCTTAACCTTTAAGAGGCTTTTCCAGTATTCTGGGGTAGTGCTGCATGAGAGCATAACGAATCGTCCGACCTAGTTCGCACTTAGGAAAATGCCCCTGCTCATACTGTCATCCGGTCTGATAGGGCATCTCTTAGTGTTTATCGAACGTGCCGCAACCAGACTTGAATTGAACCGCTTTTACAATGGGATTGAATTGTTTCAGCTACTTTATCCGAGTGTCAGCTTAGACGAATCACTTCAATTTGCTAGGAATTTGACTCCATGAACGTCATTGAATTGCAAAGTCCAGGCTTCGAGTTGTCAAACTACAAACGGCTCGATAACGCCACTTTGTCTGCCCGCATCTCAGCCGTTCGGGAGAAAATGGGACCGCGCCTCCTTATTCTCGGTCACCACTATCAGCAAGACGAAGTGATCGCGCACAGCGATCTTAGAGGGGACAGTTATCAGCTCAGTAAAATGGCCGCTGACAGCCGTGAATGTCGCTCCATTGTGTTTTGCGGCGTTCACTTCATGGCGGAAACGGCTGACATCTTAGCCAATCGTCCCGATAAGCTTCGGGAACGTAACGGAGAGCGAGTATCTGTTGTATTACCAGACATGGCAGCTGGCTGCTCTATGGCTGATATGGCGGCCATCGCTCAAGTCGAAAAGGCTTGGCAGGAACTCTCGGAGGTAATCGATACCAACGACATAACGCCCGTTACTTACATCAACTCAGCTGCGAGCTTGAAGGCATTCTGCGGTAAGCATGGAGGCATCGTTTGCACCAGCAGCAATGCGGCTGCAGTTCTCAAATGGGCCTTTGCGAAATCTAAAAGAGTCTTCTTTTTTCCCGACCAACACCTCGGCCGAAATACCGCACTGAAAATGGGCATTACCAACGACCAGATGCCCGTGTGGGATCCTTATGCGGACGACTTAGGTGGAAATACTGAAGATGCCTATCGCAATAGTAAAGTCATATTATGGAAGGGACACTGCAGCGTACATCAGATGTTCCGAGCTAGTCACGT
>JAUMAI010000607.1:0-1511 GCA_032116775.1 Pirellula sp.
AAGCTGGAGATGAGTCGGATGCATTTTCCACGCGTGGCCGTGGTAACCAAGGAGTAGGCGGCGGAATGATGGGGCCAGGTGCCATGGGTGGCCGTGGCGGACTCGGTGCACCCGGTGGACTCGGTGCACCCGGTGGACTCGGTGCGCCCGGTGGACTCGGTGCGCCAGGAGCTATGGGAGGCCGTGGAGGTATGGGAATGGGAATGCCAAATCCAGGTAGCGGCGGTAGCGGCAGCATGCTTGGTGATGGTGGTGAAATGGAAGGCGGCAGTGGCGGAATGATGGGTGGCGGTATGATGGGAGGCCTTTTTGGCAACAACAGCACCACCCTGGAAGCAGAAGCCGATTATAAACTCGTCCGCTTCTACGACTTTGACGTTCAACCAGGCCGAGTCTATCGATATCGCATTCGCCTGGTACTCGAAGATTCCAATTATCCTGAAGATCGGACACTTGACCCAGATTTAAGCTCTTTGAAAAGCGAAGTGTTCGCTCGCGTAGCTACACAACGTACCGAAGACGATAAGAAGCCAGCGAATAAGGAAGGCGTTAAGCCCCGAACTTTCTATCGCTTCTCTGACTGGAGCGTTGCAAGTTCACCAGCATACGCAGTCCCACCCGGACAATTCGCAGCAGGCACAGTTGAAGCATCGCGCACAACTAGCATGACTGATAGTGCGACGAAGACTGCTATCGAAGTTGAGACAACTTTGAAAGGTTCTACTGGCAACTTTGTGGTAGCCGACTGGAATCCCAAGTTGGGAGTCGATGTTCCCGTTTCCTTCGAGGTTTATCGAGGAAGTATTCTGAATTACGCCACCAATCCTAAGGACAAGAAAGATAAAGGTCCTGAAATCGTTGACCCGATCAGCAAAAAGGTAAAACGAGCAGGGGCTTATTCTTTTGCGGATACTTTAGCAGTCGTCGATGTTCGAGGTGGAGAGACTCTCGGTCACAACGATGACCGGTTGGATGAGCTAAAGTCTGCTGGAGAAATACTTGTATTCCGTCCGGACGGATCTTTGGAAGTATGTAACGAACTGGACGACTTAACTCCCTTCCGCATGTTTACTTTCGCTGACGAGAAGGAACAAGCAAAAGCTGCAGCGGCTCCTCCGCCAGGTTTAGGTAGTGGCGGTGGCAGTGGCGATGGTGAAGGGGATGGCGGCGGAATCGGTGCACCAACAGGTGGCCGCGGCGGCAAGTAGTTATTTTGCAAATGACTTTTTGTGATTAACCCAAATCCGATTTATTCCTAACGAACTTTGATTCGAAATCGCTGGTTGAGTGAACTCCTCACTCAACCAGCTTTTTTTATGTTCTTCAGTTTTTGTCGTTTGGATCCGCTGCTGTACCTCACAAAGTGAAAACCTAGCCACAAGGGCCTAACGCCTATGTATCAACGCGGAAACCATGCATAAGTCCCCTTAGCACCGCAGAATCTCCGCTCGCCTCCTCGTGGTCGCCAAGCTGGCTTGCGTATCCATCAACAGGGAACCTGGAATTCAATG
>JAUMAI010000607.1:1521-9005 GCA_032116775.1 Pirellula sp.
CTGAGGACCTTTCTCGAGTCACTCCCTCGAGTTCCACCATCAAGCAGCGGACGCGGTGTACGGGGACTTAGGTCGCGTTAGCCCTTCGGTTTCACAGGCGAGGCCTAGCGATTAGGTAGAGTTTTCCCAGTTTTTGTAGTGACCGGAAACTTTACTGGACCAATACATGCACACAATATCACCGCTATCTGTCCCACTGTCGATTTCCCTGCTAAACTTTGGCCGGTAAAACGTTAGGTTTTGGGGTTTGTCGACTAAGCCGAAACTTTCTCATGGTGGTTTTGGTCTATCGACGGTAGCAGCAAAGGGTCATAGAGAGTGCCAGCCAGCTGTGTAATTGGACTGCAATGGGGTGACGAAGCTAAGGGTAAGCTTGTAGACATATTGGCTCCTCAGCACGATGTCGTCGTCCGCTATCAAGGTGGCGCCAATGCGGGACATACGGTCGTATTCGGTGATCAAGTCTACAAGTTGCATCATGTTCCGAGCGGAATATTGCACTCTGCTGTCATGAATGTGATCACTCCGGGTGTCGTTATCGAGCCAGAAACTTTGATTCGTGAAATCAAAGGTTTGGAGGATCGAGGTAACACCCCGCGCCGTAACTTGATGATAAGTGAACGCGCCCACATGGTGATGCCGTGGCACATTCTGGAAGACCAAGTACTCAACAAGCAGATTGTTGCTGGAGAAAATATTGGTACGACTCTGCGCGGTATAGGTCCTTGCTACCGAGACAAAGTTGGACGGACCTTCGCTATGAGAATGTCCGACTTGGTCAAAGGTAATCTTAAAGACCGAATCGATGAAATCGTTTCAGCCAAAAAGAATTGGTTGGTCGGCTTGGGTGGTGGAGATTTAGCGTCGCAATTAGACAGCCAGGCAATCTATGCCATGGCTTCGCGCTGGTCAGAGACGCTTGGCCCATTAATTGGAGACACGACAAACTTTCTGCTCGACTCTTTAGATGACAACAAGAAGCTATTGCTGGAAGGAGCTCAAGGCTCCTTGTTGGACATTGATCATGGAACTTATCCGTTTGTAACCAGCAGCAATAGCTCCGGCGTTGGTGTTTCTGCTGGCTCTGGCGTACCAGGTCGCTGGATAGAACATGTTATCGGAGTTGCTAAAGCTTACACGACGCGTGTGGGAGGTGGTCCATTCCCCACGGAGCTCAATAACGATCAAGGGGCGAAAATTCGCGAGATCGGTCGCGAATATGGAACGACAACAGGAAGGCCGCGCCGGTGTGGCTGGTTTGACGCGGTGGCAGTGCGTTATACGGCTCGTCTGAGCGGCATTCATGGTCTCTCACTGATGATGTTGGACGTGCTCAGCCATTTCGATAGCATCGAGGTGTGCGTAGCTTACGAATTAGATGGACAACGTATTAATCGCTTCCCCGCCGAAGCAGACGAACTGCGGCGATGCAAGCCAATATACGAAACCGTTGAGGGTTGGAAGACGGATGTAACTGGAGTTCGTCGATGGCGTGATTTGCCTTCTCAGCTCCTGAAGTATTTAGATTTCATCAGTGAATTGGTTGGTGTACCGATTGAAGTCGTTTCGGTTGGTCCAGATCGAGCGCAAACGATTTTTGCCAATTCCACGAAACTATCGAAACTTCTTCGAGCCAACCGAGGGGCTAGTTGCAACTTAGCCTAGTTTGCAGGGTTTGTACTCACTTTATCTCATCGTGCGTTAAACGAACTTATGTCACATGCATCCGACCGTAGTGACTCGATGCCCGAGGGACGTATGGCCGACATCACGTTGGCAGACGTCCCAAGCTCTCGTCGCCCGCGTCATATTGCTGTGATTATGGATGGAAATGGCCGCTGGGCTGAGACCCGCGGCCTGCCTAGATTTGAAGGCCATCGTCGCGGCGTCGAATCGGTTCGCACAGTCTTGGAAGCGTGCCGAGACTTTGGTGTCGAATGCCTAACGCTGTATTGCTTCTCGAGTGAAAATTGGCGACGTCCCGCAGATGAACTCGAGTTCTTGATGGAACTGCTAAAGGCTTATCTTATTGGCGAACGCCCGAAGATCATTGAGCAAAATGTCAAACTGAAGATCATCGGTAGGCGAGACCCTTTACCAGCCGATGTTCTGCAGGAAATCGACGCAACCGTCGAAGCCTGCTCTCAATGTACGGGGATGACTCTCTGCTTGGCGATCAATTATGGTTCGCGAGCAGAAATTGTTGATGCCGTTCGACAAATAAGCCAGTCTGTTTTGCAAGGGGAGTTATTACCTGAGCAGATCGATGAAGCTACGATTAGCGATCATCTTTACACTGCAGGTTTGCCGGATCCTGATCTGTTAATTCGCACCAGTGGTGAAATGCGAATCAGCAATTATTTGCTGTGGCAAATTAGTTACAGTGAACTCTATGTCACCGACACTTGCTGGCCTGACTTCGACCGCCATTGTTTGGCGGATGCCATTCGAAACTTCTCGAAACGAGAACGACGATTTGGAGCTATTCGAGCCAATGACGTTAAGAACACCATCACACAGTAGCCGGATCGCAGTATGTTTCGTATGCGTCTAGTTTCCGCTGCAGCGTTAATCTCATCATTGGTGGCAGTGGTTTGGCTGGATTATTGGTATCCGCTATTTAATGCACCTGGTCTATGGATATGGCCACTTGGATTTGGAGCCGCTGTGGCGACGGCCAATGAATTTGTGAAATTAGCACAGCACGCTAAGCATGCAGTCAACAAACTAGATGTTTTGATCGCCGTCTCCGCTTGCTATTGCGTTTCCAGCTTGCCACTGTTCTGGAGGTTATCTGGTGAAAACTATCCACTGGACTGCCCTATCGGAATCGCCGGCTGGCCGAGCGTTATTCTCCCTTTAGCCCTATTCGGTTTGGCTATTCGCCAAATGCTGCGTTTTCAACAACAAGGCAATGCACTGGAGGAGTTAGCAATCAGTGGACTGATCGTCCTTTACGTAGGCGGCTGCACAAGTTTTTGGGTCGTCCTTCGGTCTCAACCTTCTTCGCAGTGGGCATTGCTGACCCTTGTGGGTATCATCGCCGTTACCAAGCTGGCCGATATTGGAGCATACATTATTGGAAAAGCGGTCGGCCGAACCAAACTCTGCCCAAAGATTAGTCCTGGTAAGACAGTCGAGGGACTATGCGGCGGCCTCGTGTTTGCTGCACTGGGAAGTTGGGGATATTTCAATCATTTCATACCTTGGCTTCAGGCGACCGAAGCGAGTCGTCTCGGTCAATTTGGCCCCTTGGTTCTGGCAGTCATCCTAACGTTGGGTGGATTGGCAGGCGACTTGACTGAATCGCTCATAAAGCGAGATGTTGGCAGCAAAGACAGCGGTAACTTACTACCAGGTATGGGAGGTGTCTGGGATGTCACTGATTCCTTGCTTCCCGCTGCAGTACTTGGTTTCTTAGGAGTCGTGGCTCGCCTGGTCCCACAACCGGTCTAATTAACGCAATCTCGCCTAAACCGACTCTCAAACGGAGCAATTTCGCTTCCTATTTGAGCGGCTACCTCGAATAATTTCCAAAAGTGAAATCATGGGTAGGGAGGGGGACGAATTTCTTATGACGGCTGAAGCTTCGGTAAGTCTTGCAGATCCTTCGGTGGCTCCACAGTTGTTCGGTCCGCAGGACCAGCATTTGCGATTGCTTCGAAATCAATTGGGAGTGACCGTCACAATGCGCGACGGTCAAGTTCGGTTATCGGGGAGTGAAAACGGCGTAAAACAAGCGGTTGAGGTTCTGGAAAAGCTGACCCAAGTGCTCGCTAAACAAGGGCAACTTTCACGTGAGGATGTCAATTTAGCGATCGCGTCTGTGACGGGATTAACAGTAGCACCCATGCGAGAAGAATTGGCGATTGCCCACCCGATTCGAAAAATCCGCCCTCGCACCGAGGGGCAAACCACTTACGTAGCAGCGATTCGCCAGCACGATATGACGTTTTGTATCGGGCCAGCCGGCTGCGGTAAAACTTACCTGGCAGTCGCCGCGGCAGTAGAGTCCCTTAAAGCCAAACAAATCCGCAAAATCGTTCTTGTCCGCCCAGCCGTTGAAGCCGGAGAAAGCCTCGGCTTTCTCCCAGGTGACATGCAAGCGAAATTGAATCCCTATCTCAGGCCTTTGTTGGATTCACTCAACGAGATGGTGGATTACGATCAGGTAAAGTTCTACATGGAGCAGGATGTCATTGAGGTAATTCCTTTAGCGTACATGCGCGGCCGAACGCTCAATCAAGCGTTCATCATTTTGGATGAAGCCCAGAATACAACGGTAGCCCAAATGAAAATGTTCCTCACCCGTATGGGGGAAGGCTCCAAGATTGTAGTCTCTGGCGATGTGTCGCAAGTTGATTTGCCATCTGGGGTTACGAGCGGACTGAAGGATGCCCTTCACCGTCTGACAGGAATTTCAGGAATCGGCTTTGTTCAGCTAGGAGAGGGTGATATTGTACGCCATAAATTGGTACAACAGATTGTGCGAGCCTACGACCCAACGTCCCGCAATGGAGCGGGAGGGCGTTGAGTCCGGCCAGCAGAATTTAATTCCGGGCCAGTGCCCAGAGCAGATTAATGTCCAATTCTAACCCTAGCGTTAGAACCCGAAGTGAACGTGTTGCCGCCTTAAGCTCGGAGGAGCCTCGATGGCGGCGATGGCTCGACGTCGTCGTAACGACTCCGTCACTGGCCCGCTTTGCCGTTGCTATCTGCGTTGCCTTGTTCTTGACCGTGATTATGCAAGGCTGGAATCCCCCCTTCGCATACCGCGCAGGATTCATTCCCCCGCGAGCCATCGTAGCCCGTGTACGTTTTGAGATCCCGGATAAACCCAAAACCGATATTCTTCGTGAAGAAGCGGGCCAACAGTTTATCTGCTTCTACCAAAACCGCCCTGAGTCACTGACGCAACTTCGTGGGGCGCTCAAGGAACAGGTATTCCGACTGTTAGAAACAAGTGGCAACAGTGCTTCAAACGATGGCAAGCAACCTGACATCAATGAATTGATTCCATCGGTCGCCGATTCGTTGCGCAAATTTATCGCGACCAACAACGGCACTTCCCCGCTCGATGCAGCAGTAGCCCTACAAGCTTTGCGAGACACCTTCGCAGAGGATAAGCAACTAGAAAAATTTGATCAAACGATAAAAACGGTTTTCAAGCCAATCGAAGAGAAAGGGCTCTTTAATCTATTAGCTCACACGTTGGCTCAGGGCAATCAACAGCAAATCAAAGTCTATCCAAGCGACCGTCCCGAAGATGCAGTCGTAGTTGATGTAGCCAACGTTCGCATTGCCGAGGTTAAAAAGTCTCTCCTGACCCATCTGCGTGACGAAATCAAACGGACCTTCCCAGCCTCTAACGCTGATATTGTCGGCGCGATGGTTTACAACTTTCTGGAAGCTGACTTGCCGCAGACATTGACGTTTGACGGAGAGCTCAACGCAGTATTGCGCAATCAGGCCATGGAAGAAGTTCAGCCCGTAATGACGCCCTACTTCCCGGGCGAAAGTATCCTGGCGCGCGGCGGCCGGCCGCTGCAAGATGCCGACTTGGCTTTGCTTAAATATGAGCATGATGCCTGGTTAAGTCAGCTACCTTTGAGTGAACAAGCAATTCGCTTGTTGTCATTCTGGGGCATGATTGCTGCAATGTACCTTCTCGGTGGCTTGTTCATTTATTTTCAGCATGATGCCGGCTTAATTCGCGATACTGGACGCTTCATCAGACTCATGTTACTGATCCTGTGCACCTGTTGGCTCGCCAGCTTTATTTCGAAGGATCCATGGCGCGCTGAAGTGATACCCATCGTACTTTGCTCGATCACTGCGACCATTGCCTACGGCCGACCGCTCGCATTGGTATTACTAACGACGATGATGATTACGATTACGTTGTCGCTGGGACTTGGCCTTGATTCGTTGGTAGTACTCGGAGCAGCTGCCTGCTCCGCTATTTTATTCTTAGGTCGTATCCGCAGCCGTACAAGATTAATTTACGTTGGGCTAGGAGCAGCAGCGATCACATTTGCCACAATGCTTGGTGTAGGTGTAATGGTTGGTCAAACGGTCGATCTTGTTCAAGCACCAGGCGCAACCTCGACAACAGGATCGATGATTGGTGGATTGGTTCGACAACTCGTGAGCGAGGCGACTAGGCAAGGGAGCTTTGTATTGCTGGCTTGCTGTGTCATGACTGGTTTATTACCAATTGTCGAACGCCTCTTTAAAGTTCAAACCGATTTAAGTCTTCTAGAACTCGGCGATACGGCCCATCCATTACTGCGACAATTAGCGCAGCGTGCCCCAGGCACTTTTAACCATTCCATCAATGTGGCCGCCATCGCGGAGCCAGCGGCCGAATCGATTGGCGGCAACGGTTTGCTTACGCGAGTCGGCGCTTACTTCCATGACATCGGCAAAATGTTTAAGCCGGTCTATTTCGTAGAGAACCAAAGTGGCGGAAACCGGCACGATACCTTGCAACCCGCAATGAGCACGCTGGTCATTATTGCTCACGTAAAAGATGGTGCCGACTTGGCTCGTCAGTATCGTCTCCCACAACCGATTATTGATTTTATAGAGCAGCACCATGGCACCACATTAGTCGAATACTTCTTCCGCCAAGCGACCAAGCGATCCGAAGAAGACCCCAATGGCGAAGAAGTTTCCGAACATGGCTTCCGTTACCCTGGACCTAAACCTCAGTCTTTGGAAGCAGCCGTGTTGATGTTGGCCGATGCAGTCGAGAGCGCTTCGCGATCTCTGGTTGAGCCCACATCGGCAAGACTGCAGAACTTAGTCAATGAGATCGCCACGAAAAGATTGCTGGATGGCCAGTTTGAAGAATGCGGAATGACACTTAGTCAGCTAGGAACGGTCAAACAAAGCTTGGTAAAGAGCTTAACGGCTATCTATCACGGACGTCTCAAGTATCCAGGCCAACAGACTGCGTAGTGAATCATGTTGGATATCGAGCTTCAGGATCAACAACAGCTATTGTCCGTTAATCAGCCACGTTTGATGGCTGCTATCAGACGAATTGCGCAGGATCATGGATTTCGACGCGGCGAGGTAAGCATCATTCTGATCGATGATCAGGCGATTCACCGCGTCAACCGCGAGCATTTAGAGCATGACTATCCAACCGATGTCATCAGTTTTGTATTTGAAGCCGAAGATGACAACATTGAAGGCGAAATTATCATCAGCACGGAAACAGCCATCCGAGAAGCTTTGACAGGAGGTTGGCCAGCCGATGATGAGGTATTGCTTTACGCAATTCACGGGATGCTTCATCTTGTTGGCATGGATGATCACGAGGATCAACAAAGACGCGAGATGCGGTTGAATGAGGCCAAGTATTTGAACCTAAGTGGTATCCAGGCTGAACAAATTCAAGCGATGGCAGCTGATCAGGGCCGCCGGGAAGCGACGGGGTGGGGCGGAGGACGGCTGGCCGCGCCTCGAACGCCGGG
>JAUMAI010000608.1:0-8189 GCA_032116775.1 Pirellula sp.
TTTGGTAGTCGTCCTAGTCTCCAGAGTAGTGCTGAGGATGATTCCACCGGAGTGCACGGTAGCCAAAAGACAAAGTTCGTGCTGGGCTCGAGCAAAAAAAATGTTGCTAAACTCCTTTGGTTGGCCATAGCGCTGACAGGTAGTGACGCAGCACTGATGAGCCAGTCGGTCTACGGCTGGCAAGCAACTGAGGGGACGCCGGCGGACAGTAAGCCAACAGCGCCATCGCCAGACGTTGGCTTATCGCAAGATGAGTCGAATGCCGCAGTTACTTCGGCGTCGGGTGAGGGCGGTGCAGCGCCAAGCCTATCGACAGAAGAAAAATTGCTTGCCAGTCGATTGACCACAGAAGCCCTTGCAGAACTTTTTGACTATGGTGATGCCAGTGATGAATCGCTGTCGGTCTTTCCAGACTCCTTAGGGCGAGTCATCTTTGCTGCGGATCAACTAGGTAGAAGTCGTTTAGCAAATATCGCTGACAAAGCGTTTCATCCAGAACTGGGCTGGAAGATTTCTAAATGGAAGGGATGGGTTACTGAATGTAAAATCATTCCGCTAAGTGAAGTGCAGCGCGAATGGATGGAAGGATCGCAGGTTTTTCGTCTGCGTGTGGAGGTACAGCAGGAAGGGAAAGAAAGTGCGACTGGTTTTCTTTTCGTTCGTCGCGCACCGTCGCAATGGTTAAATACCAAGCAGTTACGCCAGCCCTTTCAAACAACCGTTATCGAACTGTTGCGAGATCCATCTTCTTCCATAAGCAAGCCGACTGATAGCTTGGCTATTGCTCCCGATGTTCGTTGGGTGGCGACGAAGTTAGCTGATGTGCAAGAAATGCAGCCAGAAATTTCCGATGACTGGAAGCGATTAGCTGAATTGGGTTGGGATCTTACGAATATTGATTTGCTCAAGCGCTTGCTCTCTGCGGATCTTAGTTATGAGGATCGCGATGGTTTCTATTCGCTGCTTTCGATCGCCAAACAGTTGGGTGAGAAGAAAGAAGGGGAAGTTCGTTGGGCACCGATGAAGCAGCCCGAATTACTCTTAAGAAATCCAGCTGAATGGATCGGAAAACAAATTGCAGTAAAGGGACGTATCGCGCGAGTCACCCGAGTCCCTATTGAGAATGAAGAGATTCGGCGTACGACGGGAGCTGAATTTTATTTCGAGCTCGATGGATTTATTCGCTTGGAGGGAAGGAAAATAGAAGTTCGGCCTCCAGTTGCCAGTTCGACCGCTGAAGGCCAAGCAATCAAGCAGCGGACTGAAACACTTGTCTATGAAGATGAGTTTCCAATGACCCTGGTTGCCTTGCAGCTTCCTGAGGCCATGCAAGCTGGCGCAGCAGATGCGAATGGAGTGCCTCATCAATCCTGGGAGCTGCAGCAATGGATTGATGTGCGCGGAGTTTTCTATCGTACTTGGTCCTATCGCTCCGAGTATGTGAGTCGAGCAGATCAACGAGAGAGGCAAATGGCTCCTTTAATTGTGGCAGCCAGTATTCAGCCGAGCACATTTAGTGCAGAGCGGCCTAATTCACCTGGTTCTTGGACGGGTTGGTTAGTTGTAGGGACCATTTTTTCTTTGGTGGTCATCATTTGGGCATTTGTAATTGCAGATTGGAAAAATATGTTCCGTAAATACTCGCTTCGTAAATCTAAGAAGTGATTATGCGGAAAGAGTCAGAGATGTGTCGTCAAGGGGTTGGATTCATTTAGATGAAACAAATTAATGCAAGCATTTCTGAAAACGATTGATTCCGGGACTTGGCATTGACTTTGGTGTCTGACGTCTTTAAAAACCTGAGCATCGCAGTACTGGCCATCGGGCCGGTTCAATTTGTGCTTCAGGTCCGCAACGACTCGTATTGCCAATGAATCGCTTAATCGGCCTCCAAGGCTTTGACTCGCAAAATCCTTTCGCAGCGGACTCTACAGCTTCGAAGGAATTAAATTCGCAAAGTACGCGCAGCAGTGGCGACGTAGGTTCGCAACTGAATTCGCCTGTGAAGTCTGCTGTAAGCCAACAGACGAAAAGTCCTCTCATTTTTTCGCCGCTTCATTATGAGTCGCGTTATTCTTACCCGTTGATTGTTTGGTTGCATGGTGCGGGGAGTTCTGAACGCGAGCTCGAGGATTTGATGCCTTACATTAGCATCCGCAATTATGTTGCGGTTGCACCGCGCGGAACCAAGGCTGTAGATGTTTGCGGGCATCGTTACAGTTGGGGAGAGACGCCAGCTTCAATTGCTTTGGCAGAAGAGTTGGTGTTCGATGCAATTGAACAAGCTTGCAGTCGACATTCGATTTGCGATAGCAAAATTTTTATTGCGGGTCGAGGTGACGGTGGTACGACAGCTTGGCGCCTGGCGTTACGCAATCCGCAGCAGTTTGCGGGCTGTATCTGTGTCGGTGGTGGTTTTCCCAAGTCGCATCGCCCGCTTTCGGCACTCAAGCAAGCGCGAAGACTGAGGTCTTTGTGGATGGTTGGTGAACAATCTACAAATCATGGTTCACAAGCTGTCTTAGATAACCTTCCCTTGTTTCATGCTGCTAGCCTGAAGGTCGCAATTCGCCAGTACAACTGCGGCGATGAACTCTATGCGGATATGTTCAGCGATTTGAATCGTTGGGTCATGGAAATTGTCACCAATCAGCCCAGTCAGCCTCAGGCAGAGGACTGTATTTGGGGCGGTATCACCGGGCGTAATTAGATTGAATCGCTAGTGAATCTGTCGCCGGCTGGCTGTTTAGCCGGTAGATTCCGCATAAACGTCATATCTTGACAAAGGTTATTGCATCCCTGGTGCGTTAGCCAATCATGAGCCAATAGTGCTCCGTTTTACGGCTTAGATTTCCCGGTAGGGTGAATTCCCATTCGCATATCGGTACGAAGTATAGGTCGAGAAATGATCATCACTGGCGAGGATACTCACAGTCAATCCTCCAAGCCTCGAAAGCCAAGTTGGGCGATATCTCCCAAGCAGAGAAGCGGTAAGGCTCTGTTGTGGATCATCGTTGCCGTTGCCGCGACTGCTCTGTTGGCAGGCCTAGGATTGACATTCTGGCTTTTCAGTGAAGAACCGCTCACTCCCAATGAGAAGCTGGAGATCAGCAGTCGTTTGATTGAGGAAAATAGTTGGGAGGTTCCATTAGCGGTCGCCGAGAGTTTGTTGGTGGGAAGTGAGGAGCAGGATCTCGATTATCAATCTCGTTTAGCTTTTATTCATGGCTCTGCTATGGTTCTCAAAATCATGGAGAACCGGGGCCTTCCAGAGGCGAACAGTTTACTGACGAAGGCAAGTGAAAAACTAGCCTTTGCCGACAAGGTCGGTTTTCCAGTTGGGCATAGCGAGAAAGGAAGTTATCTCTTGGCTTGGGCCTATTTCCATTCCCGCCAATGGGGCCCTGCTTTGACTGCTCTTGAGAAAGCCCTAACGCTTTGCCCTACCAGACGCCAAGAAATTATGGAGATGATGATTCAGGTACACTTGAATCGTCCGCAGCCTGATTTCGTTAGTGCTTATAAAACACTCGATGATTGGCTTGACGATTCCTCATTGTCACAAGAAAGTCGTCGTTACGTGTCGCTGCTCGAAGGTGAAGTGCTCTATCGGCAACAGAAATTTGATGAAGCCAATAAGATTGCTGAAGCGATTCCTAGCGATTCGGTGCACTTTCATCAGGCGCAATTATTAAAAGGTCGAATTCTATTGAGTATCGGTTCCAAGATACTTGAATCGGAAGGTGTTAAATCTGGAACAAACGCTCCGCTGGAGCAAACGTTGGATGTCCTTCGCGAATTACTGCTTAGTGGAGATGTGCCAGTCAATGTCAAACGCCAAGCGAGCTACTTCTCGGGATTGGCGATGCGAAAAACAAACCGTGTTCGCGAGGCGGTAAGTACCTTTACTGCTATTCGTCGGCGAAATCCGAAGTCACCCGAAGCTATCGCTTCCGGTATTGAAGAGGCTGAAATGTTATTGCTCTCCGGTAATCCTGAGGCTGCCAACAAAACATTGGAGAACGTGTCACAGGATTGCAGTTTAACGGGCGAGTTCGAGCAGCAGTATATCACTCGTCAGGTTTATCAAGAACGACTCTATGCTATGGCAGATTTCCTCCGTAAGAATAAGGATTTTGCCAGTTTGGTCCGCATGGGTGAAACCATGGAGTTGCTCATATCACCTGCGGATGCGATACGTCTGCAAGCAGAAGGATACCGTGATTGGGCTCGTGACTTGACCGAGAGAATGAATCGTCCAGCAGGCTTGCTCGCTCCATTAGAGAAAATGCCGAAGGAAGCCTGGAAGGCCGCAGGGGATAAATTTGCAGAATTGGCACAGATCGAACTGATATCACCCAATTATCCTGATGTGACCTGGGAGACGGCTTTGGCGTATCGCGAAGCGGAGAATTTAGCCGAATCCAATGAATGGTTGCGGCGATTTTTGCGATCCGCTCGTCGAGAAATTCAGCCGACGGGTTTGTATCAATTGGCCTCCAATCATTTTGACTTAGGAGAATTCGATAAAGCAATTTATCCAATTGACGCACTGCTGCGAGACTTCCCTCAGCATCCTCTTTCCTATCCAGGCCGACTACTGGCTGCCAGAATCCATGGTGAGAGAGGCGAACTAGATAAGTCGGCTGAGTTGTTGACGCAAAATTTATATGACGGTGACTTGAGTCCTGAAAGCGAAGTATGGCGTGAAACTTTGCTGGAACTTGGGAATCTGTTGTACCGCGAAGCGGATATCACACACTTGAAGGCAACCTCCCAAGGTAATAATTGGACCAATCAAGATGATCCTCGTGTTCAGATCCTAAAAGATAGCTATGAACTGATGATGGAATCCGCGGATCGATTGCGTGAATCCGTAAAACGATATCGTGATGATGAGCGTAGCTTGCAAAGCCAATATCTTGCTGGGCGAGCGATGATGCAGGCAGCAAAGTGGCCTGAAACGATGGTCTCCTCTGGCTTGGTTACTTTAGAATCACACCGTCGTCAGTTGTCACAGCAAAGCCGTGATCTCCTGGAAAGCGCGCTAGAAGATTTTGAGGATTTACGGTTCCGGCTCAACGAAATGCAGGAACGCGAAAGTCTCACAGCTCTTAACGTAGGCTTGCTCCGCAGTGCCTATTTCGGGGAGGCCGACTGCTTGTTCCAACTCGGAAGATTCGAAGATGCCTCAAACGCCTATCGCAGCGCGGCAAGTCGCTTTCTGAATCGGCCAGAATCTCTCGAGGCATTGGTACAGGTGGCAAGATGCCAGCAAAAGCTAAATCGGCATGAAGAAGCCAATCGTACCTTGGCACAAGCCGAGCAAGTGCTTCAGCGAATACCAACCGAGCAGGATCCAGAGTTTCCCAAGCGAACCAGATATGATCGAAACCAGTGGAAAACGGCGATCGCTTGGCTCAAGAGCTGGTAAGGGCAGTCATTGATTTGCTAGCTAAAAAACATTCCGATTTTTGCCAATAATCGGTAAAAAAGTGCTCGATTTATTCAAGTTTTTGGTGTCGCCCTCCTTTCTGTTTTTCGCTACAAGACGACGTGGTGTCTAGATCCGACACGCGATGACTAGTTCCGAGGTCTCATAAGGCAACGACCAAATTGGGGTAAGCGTGGGAGTACACGCTTCAGAATTCCCCGTCGATCGCCATGTAATTGGCCTATTGCTATGAGACTCAGGTGGCTCGTTCAGAAGATACAAGTTGGAATGGATTCCTAAAATGAGCCCACACGACGACAGCGAAACGCAACGATTGTTGCACTGCGTTCAAAGCAAGTTTGAGTTGGTGGAGCAGCTTTTCGAGTTGACCTGTCAACAGATGGACTGTTTGGAGTCTTCGGAAGTCGAAGATTTGTTGACTGTGCTAGGGCAGAAGCAGTTTCTCTTTGACCAAATTGCAGAAGTAAGAGAAAAGCTCGAGCCTCTGTTGAGTGTCGATCCGGATCAGCGTTACTGGCGTGATCCACAGGAGCGACAGCAGTGTCGAGAGTTAGTGCAGCGTTGTAAGGAACGGATGCAGGAAATTTTGAGGATGGAAGAGTCAAGCCTCGGTAGGCTTACTGAACGCAAGCAACTCATCAGTGAACAGCTCAATTACATGTCGAGTGCCCAAAGAGTTGATTCGGCATATAGTCAGCAACAATGGATAGATAGTCCTGGGACCTTAGATCTTAGTAGTGAATGAGAGCCTATATCTTGAGGTAAGCCAAGCAGCGATTCGCTAGGAGTAAAGACGATGTGGGCGAGTTGGTTAGGACAATCCTCCGTTGGAGCGTTAACACAGACGTTGCAGTTCACGGAGCGACGACATGAGCTGATATCCAGCAACGTCGCGAATTTGGACACTCCTGATTATCAGACTCGTGATGTTGATGTTAAAGCGTTTCAGTCGGAGTTACGTGAGGCAATCGAGAATAGCGATCGAGTCGTGAGTGGATCTCCAGGCGAGCTGGCATCGCTTGAGGAAAAGGATACCGACCAATTTCACAAAGTGCGCGATGTTTCTAAGCAGATTAAGTATCACGACGGGCATGATGTCAGTTTGGAAGAGCAAGTGACAGAGGCTGCCAAAAACCAGTCGATGCACAATACGGCTGTCGCGTTATTGAAGTCACAGTTTCGTGCTTTACAAATGGCGATCACCGAAAATGTCAATGTCTAAGCGTGTAAGGCTTTAAAGGAGTAGGTGCTATGATCAGTGCTTTGGACGTTAGTACAAGCGCGTTGGTAGCTCAACGCACTCGCCTCAATACGATTTCGAGCAATATCGCCAACATATCGACGTTGCGAAATGAAGAGGGAGAAAATATTCCCTACAAGCCTCGACATGTGATATTTCAAGTTGATGATTCCATGGTCGGAAACAATGGTACAGCGGGTGTTAAAGTCGAAAAAGTAGAAACGGAAGAGAGCGAGCCCCTTTACCGTTATCAGCCCGATCATCCACTGGCGATCCAGGAAGGAAAGTGGAAAGGCTATGTTGCCTACCCAAATATTAACCTGACCGAACAAATGGTGGATGCTTTGGAAGCGACCAGGGCCTATGAGGCTAACGTTGGGGTGATGGAGATTACAAAGAATATCTCGCGGCAAACATTGAGCTTGATTGCTTAGCAAGGTTGGCGAGCTGTTATAGCAATCTTCTCGCAAGGAGCGGCTGATGAGTGTCTCGATTTCGCCCGGATTATTGCCTTGGAAGCTCGGTGTAGATCCTTCTACTGCGAGTTTGACAAAAGGGAATCTGACTGGTGCCAGCAAAGAAGTTAACTTCGGTCAGTATCTCTGGCAAGGAGTTAATGAAGTTAACGATATGCAACATGATGCCAATGATGCAATTCATCAACTTCTAACGGGTGGCGACGTTAATCAAGCAGAGGTTATGACCACGGTCCAAAAAGCTGAAATGGCTTTTCGTATGCTGACGCAAATCAGAAATAAAATGCTTTCGGCATACGAAGAGATAAATGCGATTCGTTTTTGAGTTAGAAAATGCTATATGAGTCTGCGTTAGGATTCATGTGTGCAAATAAGTGATTGATAAAAGGATTGGACGAGATGAATTTCCTGAGCCCCGGGTACCCCATGTACTTCCAGTTCATCAAATTCTGCATCGTAATCGCCTTCATCATCAGCATCTTCGCAGGGTATTCCTCAGCAAATCTTTAACATGTCAACTATCAAGTATGCCTTGGTTTGTGCAGATGACGATCCGATCGTACTGCAGATGCTTGGCTTTCAGTTGGAAAAAATAATCGATCCGAAGGTTACTATTTGTGAGTTTTTCACCACTCCGGAGGATGTGTTGCCCGGGATCGATCAGTTGAAAGAACAGGGGATTGAAACACTATTTCTCATCGTTGATTATCAAATGCCCAAGATGTCGGGTGCGGATCTGATCCGTTTGGTAAAGACCAAGTACCCGCAGATTAAGTGCCTCATGTTGTCCGGTCAGGCGAATGCCATTCATGTGGACGCTCTGGCCGATGAAAACTATCTGGAATCTTTTTTACCAAAACCCTGGGAAGAGGGTGATCTGTTCCAATTACTGGAGCCGGTGCTTTCTCTTAAATACGAGCGGAATTTTCTGCTTCCCAATTCTCCAAACGCCTGATCGTATGCGCAAGTTTGCCATATTAATTTACTTGTTGTTGCCTTTTTTATTGTGGGCACAAAA
>JAUMAI010000609.1:0-2757 GCA_032116775.1 Pirellula sp.
GTTTGGGCTAGATCTGCGGAGTTGGCCAACGATTGAAGCGTAACGCCACAATGCAATCGCAACTGAACGTAATCGCCAGGATCAACAATACTCCATGAGTTACAGGCTAGTGAACTACCGTCACGCGTGGTGATTTGGCAGGTGCTGGGTGTGGTTAACCACGGTGTCAGTACCGGGCTGAAGAGCAGAGCCTCTACGTCGGCCATCCTGATTTCGGTTTCTTTACCATCAACACGAAACCGTTGGAGGGTTGTTGGTTGCATGAGATCGCCCGTTTGGTCACTCCATATAAGAGTCCCACCAAGCCAGCCGCGATTCCTAATTAGCATTTGATCGTCTCTGCCGTTGGCGTTCGTCAGATAAGCCAGAAGTTTCTGCCAGTGAAGATTTGAGCCGACGGGAGTCAGAAAAATTCCGCGTACGAGCGATTCATGTAGGTCGACAGTTTCCCAATCGCTCAATTGCACTTTGAAAAGATCTTTATGGCGTTCGATGGACTGAACCGTCAGCAGGCTTCCATCGGTTAGCAGAACCAGTGGGAAGCGTTGCGGAGATCGTACGACACCCCACCTAATTATTTCCGTAATCGGTTTTTCTTGGACTTCTCCCGCTTTAGAAAATCGTATCTGTCCCTTATCGAGAAGCGATACAACTTGGCAATTCGATATGACTTGCTGCGATAAAACAAGATCTTTAGTGAGAGGTGTCTGAGCTTGGATTGAAATAGCGCAATGGTCGAAAATCACTGCTAATGCGATGGAGATCGCTATCAAACTATTCAAGTATTTGTATCTCAGCATAGAACTCGGCCTTGGGGTTATCGTTGGAAGATCGGCAGAACGGTTCGTGGCATATTTAGCGCCAAGCAAGCCATTGCCGTACCGTATTCGGGACCACTGTGATCAAACCAACTTCCATCCTCATTCTGCATGCGCAGGATCAGATCTCGAACCTGCGAATACCAGTTCTTCCAAGCATCTCCGCCGCGAATCCAAAAGGCTTGCACAGAATAATAGTGTGCATAGTAGAAATAACCATTTCTCTGGATGCTGCGATTATTATCAAAATTACTTTCTAGAAACGTAAAGGCTTGATCGATATCTTCACCTTTGTAGACCCCAGCACTGTTGAGGGCCACAATCGCAGCCGCTGTTAGTGCGAAGCGGCTTTCACTACCGCTCAGTTGATACATATACCCGCCATCTGGATTTTGGCTACGGCGCACATAATCAAGCGCTTTCTCTACGGTCTCATTTGGTACATAGATACCTGCATTACGAGCTGCTCTCAGGGCCATAACTTGACATACGGTTACGGAAAGGTCAGCTTCGATCGGACGCGGCTCATATCGCCAACCTCCTTGGCCGTTTTGGGTGCGGACAATCAGTTCGACCGCTTTTGATAAGCGGTCGCGAATGTCGAGTTCTCGATCAGCTCCATACAGCTCTGCTAGAAAAAGAGTAGCGAATCCATGTTCATACATTGGTCCATGACTTGATGTACCATCGATGGAAATGAAGCCACTTTCTTGGCAAGCCTGCAGAACATATTTCCCGATCTCTCGTACCGCTTTACCCAAGTCACCTTTGCCCGGGCGAACACCTCGACTTAGCATGGCCAGACCAGCTAAACCACAAACGGCCACATTACGTCCCCAGCGACTGCTTCTAAAGCTACCATCCGAATTGTGACGACTGAGCAGGTATTCAAGACCGGACTCAATAGCTCGCTCTACGGGGCGGGTATATTGATCGTCGTAGTCATTGCGATCGGCGAAGGCTATTGAAGTAGAGAAGTTCGATAGCGAAACAGAAGTGACACCCATCAGGGATCGGCAGAGAAAATCGCGACGCAAGATCATGGTTGCTCGGACTCACTTTCCGATTCACTTAGTTTGCGAAAATACTCTTCGATCGACGCCTCATATTCTGGAAGAAAACGTTCTACCATGCGAGTCATCATTTGTTGACGTATCTTTTCGGGTAGATGACCCCAAACGCCTTCTTGCAATGACCTTGGATCACCCGGAGCTGCTTTGGAGTTAAGTGATCCATCGCGTGAGTCCTCCCCTGCGTTGTTGGGAGATGTTTCACTGTCGCTATCGGATTGGTCAGGGTTCTGACGATCGCTTTTAGGTTGGTCACCAGTCTGTTGCTCGTTGCGTTGGCTGGACGATTTCGGCTGTGGAGCATTACGGCTCGTCTGTGATCTGTCCTGCTTTTCCGTTTCTGAACTCTGTGGTTGAGAGCGTGAGTTGGATGCTTCCGGTTTGGGATTTCTAGGTTTCCGAGATTGTTTCTCCGACAAGGCAATTAATTCATCTAAACGAGAGAGGACATTACTCTGGACATCTTGAGTCGTTTTGCCTGTTTCACCCTCTTTAAGGTATTTTGAGGCTGTCAACATACCCATGTGAATCACTTCGAGAGGGTTGTCGCTGGCACCAAACGAGCGTTGACTATCGTCGAGACGATCTTTCGATTTTTGGTCGCTTGAAGAATCTTTGGGTACGATATCTTTTAATAATTCTTCTGTGAGCAGCTGATCATCTGACGGAGTTGGTGGCTGAGCGATTGCAGCCGACAAGGTCAAGGCTACAGCCGCAATGAAAAAGCTAATGTTTTGGATGGAGTGCCACATGATTTGGGATGTCCGATCGTTTGGCCTTGAGCTCTGGGCCAATGGTGTCTGAAAAATCTGCCGAATTATTATTTCCAAAAAATTATATCAGGACTTACTGTTGTGATTGGCCAATCT
>JAUMAI010000610.1:0-1186 GCA_032116775.1 Pirellula sp.
AGCCCCCCGACAACACGAGTAGGGACCAAGCGTTGAGTGGTTGTACCGTCTCCAACCGATCCCAAATCATTGGAGCCCCAGCACAATATGCTCTGTGAAACGGCAATTCCGCACGAAAAACCCACGCCCTGAGGTGAAGTGCGAATACCTAGAGACAGTTGAGAAAGAGCGTCGGGGGACGAGATGGAAGCTGGAAGTGATCTGCCAATCGGAAGAGTTTTCCCGTCGCCAAGTTGACCACTAAGGTTTGCGCCCCAGCACATCGTTACACCATCGACGCGAATGGCGCAGGTATGACCATAGCCAGAAGCTATTGTTCCTGGCATTGTCCCAAAAGGAAGCGGCTCGGAAATACTAACCAAGACGCTATCACTCAGCGTCGCATAGGTCGCCCGAATTCGAACAGAGCCGGCTTTCCGAGCAAGAAACTGACCCGACGAAGAAACAACTCCAAGGGTCGAGTCAGAAGTAGACCACAAAGCATTACGACCCCAAAGAGCTGTGCCACTTGAGTCAAAGAGGACCGCAGAAACAGTAGCTGTATCTCCCTGATACATCATCCGATTAGCAACCAGCAGCTGAATTCTACTTGCAGCAATTGGTTTGACACCAAATGCTACTTCTCCACTGACAGAACCCGATACCGCACGAACAGATACCCACTCTGTGGTACCGCCACGAATACTTTTGGCAGTTAAAACCCCACCCGCAGACACCGTTGCTATGGCTTCGTTTGACGAACTCCAAGTGATCGATTGACCTGCAAGCGAAGCGCGCGTCGAGGTGACCACGGTTGCTGCAAGCGAGAGTATCTCACGACTCTCTAGAACATACTTTGGAGTCTGAATAACAACTGCAAATGGCTCTTCTGGAGCAATAAACTCCTCCGGTGCCGAGCAACTCACCCCTGAAAGGATAAAAAGGCACACAAGCCGCAGGTTGCCCAAAGGACGGAACGAGACGAAAGATTGAGGCATAGAAAAACTCTCAGCGGTTGTGCACTTAAGGCGGGGTCGGCGATTGGGGTGCAGATCCCCCGAACGAATAAAGTGGAAGCCCCATTGCCAAAAGCACCTTTGCGGGAACTGGCATCTCGCGAGGTGTGCCGTCTACAAGAGAAGCGTTCCGCCGCTGCAGAAAAAACGTTGACGCACCAAGTCCGAGCAGCTCAATCTCCATTTCATAT
>JAUMAI010000610.1:1196-3700 GCA_032116775.1 Pirellula sp.
TGTCAAAAGCCCAAGCCCATCTCCAGCTGACGCTGGAGGCAACCCACCGCGATTCACGCGTGTTTTGTTGATGAGCGATGCAACCAGAGATGCATTACCACCTGACCGAAGTAAAGCTTCGGCCCACAGCAGATCATTCAGCGCAGCCGAGAAAACAGGTACTGTGCCAAACCCATAGTAGATGCCCGTGGTCGACTGCTGCCCAGTCACATCGTAGCGAATATGTGCAATGTTCGATTGGTGGTATGAACCGCGAGACATAACAAAAATAGCCTGCGAGGAAAAGGCAAAATCCGTTCCCGCGTTCGCAGTTCTCGGAATATTGCCGAAACCTGCAATCATCGCAGCAGTTCCAAATGAACCGTCCCCCAGCCTCTTATCAGGGGAATTAGGCTGTGGATTGCCGCCGGTTGGCCAAGGGTGCTTCTGTGTCGTCGGATCAAGTAATGAGGCTACGCGAGTATGTAGCCGCCCTGTATCCATTGCATTGAACCACACAAGAATCTCTGGACACCAAGCTGCACAGCCGTCACCTGTAAACTCAAAGTTGATCGGTACTCCAGAAGATATTCCCTTGGAAGCATAGGCCGCCACGCGATTCCAATCTGCGGAAATTGCCTCAATGGCATTTCGCGGCCAGTTCGCTATGGTGTATGCTCCAAGCGTATTCGCGATGCGTCCAATATCACTGTTCGAGTAACTCGTCCCATTGGTCCACGCTGGAATTGTTGAAAAACTATTTGATGCTGCAAAGGTGATGAGTGAATCAATCTTTCGAAGTGCAGAGTCGCGAAGCTGGCGCCTTGATAAAAACGTAGATCCTGAAGGATTCCTCTCGTCGACAAAGAATCCCTTGTCGTAATTCAGTGCAATATTTGACAGTGAGGCAGCCTGCAGTAACAGCGCCCAGGCTTCGGCGGCAACAGTTACTTGCGTTGACTGAATTTGCGCGCCTAAGGATCTGATTGCCCGCAGCACGATGCTCGTTTTTTGGAGCGTCCCATAGTATCCGTCCCAGAACCACTCAACGCTTGTTCGCCCTGCGGCGCCGGGATCGTTCTGCCAGCCTCTGCTGTTTCGCGTACCGTCAGCATCGAGACTGGAATAGAAATTCATATTAAAGTTATTCCAAGACGCTGAATACGACTGGGCTTGGGTCGTCAACGGTGCAACCGCGGTCGCTCCATCAAAAGTGTTGAACCAACTGCGAGATGCGTCATTAAACAGTGCTTCTAGTGCGGCGGGATCAGCCAGCGTTGGTTTGATACTGACAGACGCAGAACCACTTTTGCCCTCGCTTGAAGCGGTTACTGTCACAGCGCGTTCGCTTGTGCCAACATAGGCAAGGGTTGTTACAAGACCGCCTGAAGATACGAGTGCAATCGACGTATCCGATACTGTCCATATGAGCGGTCGGCCCTGAAGGACGGTTCCATCAGCGCTTTTCAACTCTGCGGTGAGTTGAT
Organism: Pirellula sp.; assembly: GCA_032116775.1. Lineage (GTDB taxonomy): Bacteria > Planctomycetota > Planctomycetia > Pirellulales > Pirellulaceae > JAFLCP01. The sequence continues at coordinate 2,663 of JAUMAI010000610.1, forward strand.
ACTGCGATCCAACTGGTAGGTCGGTAACCAAGGGAAAAACGCGAATCACTGCAACTGCCAATGGGTTTATAGAAGCGCTCGTGGAGCCAGACTTGCCTTCGCTCGAAGCTGTAATCGTGACGGTCTTTACCCCCGTTCCTAGATATGGAGCGGACGCGAGCAATCCTGTTTCCGATATTTTGGCAATTAAAGTATCTGATGTTTGGTAGGAGATGTTACGACCGGAAAGAACATTACCCTGACTATCGCGAAGCTCGGGTGCAAGTTGAATTGAAGCGCCTGCCGCAATAGAAATCGGCGAAAGCTCGACGGATGCGACTGCAGATGGTGCAACGCGAATAGTGGCTGAAGCAGTTGCGGCTCCAGATTTAGCAGTAACGGTCGCGCTTTGCGGTTCGCCGGACAGGATATATCGCGCTTTGACAAGACCCTGTGCCGACACCGTCGCAATCCTATCATCTGAGCTATTCCATTCAACAGCGGGATTCCGCAACACCTTTCCGGAAGCATCCTTCGCTTCAACTGTCAATGGAACACTTGCACCACTCGGAATGCTTGTTGACGACGCTAAAATATTTAGCGATAAAACTGCAGGCGGTTCTGTAGGGGACGCGCATGAGGCGATCCCGAGAAATGTGATGCATATGGTTAGTAGGCGGCCCATGTATCTATCTTGAGACGCGATGGTAGTTTAGGCAACCTAGTGCGACTGAACCATTAACGCCCAGGCGTAAGTCATTGATAACGAATACATGTCCCATCATGTCAATTATGAAAGCTTGCTCTCAGGTGGACGGTACACGACTACAATCCGTACTACAGGCGAACTACATCAGGAAACACACCACGATAAACCGTTATCAGCCAATAGGTTACAGGCGTATCTTTGCGCCCAACATTTCTGAAAATCCGCGTGTCGCCAGTTCGATTCTGGCCCCAGCCATTGTAAATCAACGACTTACGAGATTTTGGGTCGTTACAAATCGTACTACATTCGTACTACATCCGTACTACATGAGGGGGGACCAGGAATGGTCC
>JAUMAI010000611.1:0-2402 GCA_032116775.1 Pirellula sp.
AACTGATCGTGGAGTAGCATGAAGGTTGGGGAGAAGAACGTCTCTTCCAGGAACAAAAATTGTCTGAGTGGGTAAGATGTCAACCTAAGCAACGGAAGCTCAGAGAAATGACCAAAACCGTTACAAAATCAGTAATGATGCTTCATTGAACAGCATTCTTTTTAGAACGGGTAACCGAGCGGCGTTTCCACCAGCGGCGACCCGCAGCGGTAGCAGCGAATCCGGCGCCGAGCAAGGTGATCGACGATGGTTCGGGAACACTCGAAAATCCGCTGACGTCGGATTGCATATTGAGTCCACCCGATGTCTCATTGGTGGAAAGTGTGAATGAACTGCGAATGGATAGCCAGTAATAGGGGTTGGTTGTTGAACCAAGAGACGTCGTGGCTGAGAAGTCATAGGGCTCTGGAAAATTTAAACCATAATCGCCGTCACCGATAGTCAGCGTATCAGTAGTAGTTGGTGTTGAAGAGTCTGCTGAAGATTGCAATTTGCTTTGAAAAACAACGTCTGATTTCGTGATATCTGCAGTCGTACCTCCACCCTCAAAAAGCATCGTAGTCGGTGTGCCCGTCCGCTGGAATTGACGCACGATCACCATATCTAGCGTCGATGTCGCCGACGCGTTACGAATGATTTCTAAACCACCACTTATCGAAGATTCACCTGGAAATATATCATCAAACGCATCAGCTCCACGGAAACTGACGTCCCACGTATTAAGATCAGCTCCGTAGCTGATGTTTAATATATCCCCAATCTTGTTGGTATTGACCATGTCGGTATCCGCATGGGTCGTAGTGAGATTTTCAAAAAGTCCAGGTACTGTTAGGCTTTGGCCTATTCCAAGTCCATCTGCTACTAAAATATATCCATCAATACTTGGATCTTTGATGTAGGCAACTAGAAAGTCTCCTCGAGCAGACTGCGTGGAAAGCAAAGCGAGGCAGACTAGTAGGGCTGAGTATTTATGGAGCCGTAGCGTAAAAATATTCACTGGGGGTAGCATCTTGATGTTGGTATCTTAAATCTGTAAGTACTTGTCCTCCTTGACACTGATTCACGAAGCACTCATCGCAAGCGAAGATTATTCAAATTGCGCAAGTACGCAGTCTGTTGCCGATTCCCAGGTCTGTGTGAGATCTTCGGTCAGCCCTGAGGAATCTGTAGGCGTTGCCTCTTTCTCTGAAGGTGGGGACATCATCTTTAGGCTATTGGATGATTTCACGCTTACAGATGAAGTACTAATTTCCGTCATCACGCGGTCAATCATGGAATCCTGTAAATTAGCTGGAGTGACGTCTTGAACCGTCTCTCGAGCCATAACTGCCTTACGTGGTTCGGGTAGTGCAGAGAGGTAAAGGCTCGATAAATCGAGGAGCTTGCCCCCTGCGTTAAAGGATGTAATTCGTGTGGAAGTTCCATGCACGATCACAAACGATTTGTACAGCGAGGCTGTGCTTCCTGTGGCTGTAAAACCACGAGATGTCGATTTAGAGAATGAGCGTGTGTTCAACGTTCCACTGCTGTTGCTATGGCTCGAACCGGCAGCTAGCACTTGATTGCTTAAGCCAACTCTTTCGATGAAGGTTATCGATCCATGGGTCGTGCCACCAATCGGGCTTACCAGCGAGTACTGATTGCCATTGGTAACAGCAAAGTCATGATCAGCTGCTTCGATCTTCAGCGTCGGCGTACCAGAGGTTGCGCGACTCTGCACGCGAGCGGTGATTGCTAGGTCAGTAGAAGAATTGGACTGAATCGGCTTGCTTTTCGCATCCACGACAACAGACATGAAGTTCGCCGTACTGCCGGAGTAGTAAATGCGTCCCAATGCGGAATCAGTGTCAGCTGTCGTCGTTGTTCTATCGAGGCTCGCGACGTAGGTGTTCGCTGGCGTGTTGTCGACGATCACAATTTCATAGCTGCCGTTGTTTCCGTCGTCGATGAGTACTACGAACGGCAGAGCCGATGGTTGATTGTAATCGAGGGAAACCTGCGCGGCGTTGGAGGCGTTGCCATCAGCATCGTACACAACATAGCGAATCGGGGTTGGGTCGCCCGTGAAACCAGCGAGAGGAGTAAAGGTTATTTTGTTATTGCTGATGCTCCAAGTTCCTTGTCCAGCCACAACTAAGGAAGTGTTGGTGGTTTCAAAGAATCTTAAGGTGCTGGCGACAACGGCATCGCCCTGATTGTCGTTGGCCAGTACGTCAATCACAACGGCTTGACCGATCGTGATGTTCGAGACCGAGTCGAAGGCCGCGATGGGAAGATAGTCGATGGTTATTGTGGCTACATTGGAAACTTGGCCAGATCGATTTGAAATTGTGTAAGTAATCGGAGTCGGATCGGCAGTGAATCCAGCTTGCGGTAAAAATCGGACGATTCCAGATGGCGAG
>JAUMAI010000612.1:0-3284 GCA_032116775.1 Pirellula sp.
TGAGATCACTTTGCAGGGCTTGACCAGCTATGTCTCGAAACGAGTCCAGCGTGACTCACCTGGGCTTTTACAGGTACAAGACTCGGACGCTCAGCAACCGAATTTGATGGGAAACTTGCGTGGTTCGGTACTCTTGGGAAAAGTATCTCAGCGTAGACGTATGACTCAACCAGAGCCATCACTAACCAAGTTCTACACGAGTGCGACAACAGGCTTGGAGTTGGTCCTCATTTCAGCGAGTAGTGCCGCCAGACAATCCACAGATCATGAGGGAGTACCAGCGAACTTTTACCTAGGAAAATACGAAGTGACGCAGGAACAGTATTATCAAGTCATGGGAGATAATCCAAGTCACAATAAGGGAACAAAGAATCTCCCTGTCGAAAAGGTCTCAGTATTAGATGCTATTGCTTTCTGTGAAAAGTTGACGGACATGGAAGCTAAATCAGGATCATTACCGAAGGGACTGGTTTATCGCTTGCCATGGAAAAATGAGTGGAATATAGCGCATGGCAAATCAGAATCCCGTGTGGATCGTAATCCATTGATTGAGATGGGATGGTTCCGAGACTCCAACAAAGGCTCACCGATAGAGCATACATCACGCGTCGGCAGTAAAGACCAGAATTCTCTTGGCATTCATGATCTGTATGGTAATGTTGCAGAAATTTGCTTAAATCAAGATGCGGATGACGTCACGGGTGATCCAAAGTACCTTGTTACAGGTGGTTCATTCTTCGTTGAAACAGGGACATTTCTAGCGAATCCCGATGAGTGGGTCGCGCCGGAAACGAGACGTGCTTATATTGGATTTCGCGTGCTTCTCGGACCACCTACCGATACCACTTCATCGAAACCATAGCCAATTGTATCCCATAAATTATCATTTCGTTCTTTCTTTTCCTCGTCGTGCCGAATATCTTTCGAAGCTATTGAGCCAACACATGATAATACGCAACGCCATTTGCACAATTCTACTAGCTTTGTTTCTACAACTTGTAGTGTGTTCGGTAGTAAACGGACAAGCTGTAGATCAGATGCAAAAATCGGCGGAAACCCTAGCCTCTACGATACGTAAAGCTGGCGTCAAGAAAATTGCGGTGGTACCGCTACTATTCGTTGAGGATCGGGGAGCCGAGCAGAAAGCTCGGGAAAACGCGGAATTCGATTCAGACATTAAGATAGAGAGAGCCCGCCCCATTTTATCGGCGTCACTTGATTCGCTCCGACTAGCAGAACAGATGCAGGACTTTCTTTCACAAGCGGGGCAGGGGGATTTCGGTATAGTTCCTGCAGAGGATTTATTGGAAAGACTCAATGAAGCTAAGAACAATACGGAATACCTAAAGCCCTCGAGTAAAGATTTAGCAGCTATCCTAAACCCGGAGGGCGATATCGACGCCCTCGTGGTAGGGACCATTCGAAAGAAGTTTGCCGAAATCAATCATCTTAATGGAGGTACGATACTGGGTCCCGAGCAAGTGGGCTATGACTGGCAAGTATTGGATCTGTCCAAACGCACCATTCTTGTTTCCGCCCTGAATGAACCAAACTATGGCTCCTTGGCTGAAGCCGTTTATAACGGCCTAAGCCTTGAGTACTTTCGATACCAAAACGGCCGTCTGACTTGTTTGCTCGACTATCAGCCCAAGGATAGAAAAGATATACCTCTACGTCCTAGTGAGCCCGAAGCGCTTTTCAATGACGGTTACATATTCAGCAGCCGAGTCCATCCACTGCTCAATCCCAATTGTCCGTTGAAGGTCCAGTATGGAGTGGCTGATCGTATCCTGCCTGTTCAATTTGCTGCTTTCGAAGGTTTTGATGGCCCGCAGGTATTGCCCCATGCCGTAATAAATCTGGAGCCAGGAGACGAGCCTGTGATTCGCGTATCCAACACACTGTCAAAGCGAGTGATCGTTGCGGTGTTTGTGGATGGCATCAACATTTTAGGGAAAAAGAGGTTCCTAATGAGTCATGTCATGCATGGGTTCTTGAACCGAATGAGAAGATGACCTTCAAATCGTGGTGGACGATCGACGATAAGACTCAAGTGGAGGAGGAACGCTTTATTATCCAAGATTGGGCGGAGTCTGTTGCAGGTAAGATGGGCATGCGCAGCGATGCAGATTCGTCTCGAGCTATCACGGTTGTTTTCTACACGGATAACTTTGCTGATCGCAATTCGCTGGTTTTTTTTAAACGAACCTTGTTGCAATCTGCGTCGTTGACTTCAAATGGCCAAAGTATTCGGATAACCGAGCGATTACTCGACCCTAACGCCGTTGGGGCAGCGCCTAACATGTTCGGCATGGGGGCTAAGGAAGCTGTGCCCAGCCAATTGAAATGGGTCAGTGATGCCAAGGTTGGCACCATGCTCGCCAGCATGACGGTTTGGTATTGCCCTAGTGCGGATACCAAACGGATGTTTATGCAACTGAACGAAAAGAATGAAGAAGCCATGGACAGCACTTTCTCGATCATTCCGATTTCATCTGGTCAATAGAAGACCGCGAAGTTGTCATGAACAAATTGGCAGACGACGCTGCAGCGACTCTCATTTTTCTGGCAGCTCACATCATGCTCAAGACTACTGATAGAAGTCTCATTGATGGTCGATGAGCAAAGCTGAATCTCGATATACAAAACCATCACTTAGATAACGAATCGGCGCTTTTGAATTGTTAGCCTAAACTAGCACTTCACTCTACTGCTAACGCTTTCAGAAATATCTCGACATCGGGATCAGTGACTGCGTGATTTACGCCAGCCACAACGCGTCCTTGTGCATCACCGATTGCGATGATTGGTGCGACGGAGAGCCACCGAGGAGGTTCTTTGACAAATACAATAGAGATGTCTTTTCTATCCTTTACTTTTTCAGCAGCTGTTGCATCAGAACATGCATAAATGACTTTTGGGGATTTGCTACCCATGCGCTGTCGCATGACTAGCAGCTTATCCAATGAATCCACCTCATTGTCACAGTTACAAAAGGAATAGATAAAAATCAATTCTTGTTTTAGATAGGGATCCCAACCTGCCGAAGTGAGTCCTTTTTCCACACTAAATTGATTTAGAAGGATCTTCATAGAGGCATTTTTGGCCAGAAAACTTGCTAGTTCGATTTCATTGTTGATCCGTTTCTCTGCCTCAGCATTCAGTCGTCCGATCGCCTCTAAACGGGAACGCAACCGAATGGCAGTTGGTTCATTTCCTTCTGTAGATTCGGACAGCATGAATACAAATAATACTCCCAAGGACTCATTCATTAAGCCTAGTTC
>JAUMAI010000613.1:0-6380 GCA_032116775.1 Pirellula sp.
AAACACCAAATTCCTATCTGACATTGAGCCAGCTAGCTACAAACAGCTGGATTGGCTGAGTACAAAGTGGCCGCTGGGGCGAGATCGAGATTTATGGAATCGTCACTTAAGGCTGGACGAAGGAATCGTTGAAAAAGGTCTGGCTATGCACGCGACGTCGCAGGCAGCCTTTCGCTGGGATCGCTCCCCCACACGCCTGCAAGCAACTCTAACGTTAGCAGCACCCGCAGACGATAATGAGATTTCCCCGGGAGCTGCGATTGCGAAGGTTATCGCGGTGAAAGAAGGCAAACTTGAAACTCTCTATACATCCCCAATTCTTTCAGCTAAGACATCGCCCGTTCATGTCGACGTCTCTATCGATAAGGCCGAACTGATTATTTTACTGGTTGATGCTGGGCCGCGTGGCACTCTTGGCGATCATGTACTTTGGCTTGATGCACGCCTGAGCCGTTAAACTATGTTTTTTCAATCGTTATTTCCAGCAATCATCGATTCGATGGTATGAAGATCGAACCAATCGTTGCTAACCTCTGCAATTATTATTACAAGCTTCACATACTTTATTCGCGCAACTACGAATCCACGAAAGTCTAGTAAACATGCCAGAAAATTCTTCTGCTAATTCGAATCCCGCCGCTGATGTTAGCCTAGCTGATTTCCAGCAAAAGATTCGTGATATGTATTTCGAAAAAGATATACAACGCGGAATCGATGGAACTTTTATGTGGCTGATGGAGGAAATAGGCGAATTGGCAACTGCTTTGCGACAAGGTTCGCAGGAAAATAAAGAAGAGGAGTTCGCTGACGTTATTGCTTGGTTATCTACCATCGCAAATGTGGCTGGAGTCAATCTCAGTTATGCGATCCAACAAAAATATGGTAGTGGTTGCCCCGGATGCCATCGGCTGGTCTGTACCTGCCCGCTAACCGAAAAGCCTTAACGTCAATTGTCCTGACATACTGCGGTAAATCTAACCTCTAGTGCAATCGCCCGATCATTATCGATTGTTTTTCAACACGACGCTTTTGCTTACGACTATTTTGACCTGATACAACACGGAGGGTTTCTGCCATGACCTCACCAAGCGTTCCACAAGCTCATCCGCAGCTACGTGCTGAGGTCGTTATTCCCGCGCGGCTTGCCTCGACGCGGTTACCACAAAAGATGCTCTTAGCTGAAACGGGTAAACCATTAATTCAGCATACCTACGAAACGGCCATTCGAGCGCAGCGACCAGTACGTGTGACCATCGCTGTTGATCACCCGAGCATCTTCGCCGCGGTTGAGAAATTTGGAGGTGGAGTCGTCATGACCGACCCGGCAGCACCAAGTGGAACGGACCGTGTCGCCGAGGTTGCCCGCCGACGCGAAGATATCGATGCGGTCATCAACGTTCAGGGAGATGAACCAGAGATGGATCCGGCTGCGATCGATCTCTGCGTTGATTTACTCGAAAAAAATCCTCAAGCAGCAATTGCGACCTTAGCGACCCCTATTCGAACTCGTGAAAACTTGAATGACCCAGCCTGCGTCAAAGTCATCCTCGACCATTGCGGTAGGGCCATTTATTTCAGTCGAAGCGTGATTCCGTATCCAAGACAGTGGGAAGATGAATACCTACAACGCAATCCGCCACTCTATTTGCAGCATTTAGGAATTTATGGGTATCGGCGGGAATTTTTGTTGGGGGTCGGAAACGTTCCCAAGAGTCCACTGGAAGAGACGGAAAAGCTGGAACAATTGAGGTTTTTGCAGGCGGGCTACTCCATTGTGGTGGGAATCGTTGAGCATGCACCGAGGGGTATAGATACCCCCAGCGATTACGAAGCCTTTGTCAGACGCCAGCGAGGCTGGTAAGATCGTGTTAGGCGGTAAAAAAAGGAACCGCAGAAAACAATTGTTCACCACCCCGCTGCGGACTATTCTTCGGTGCAGTATCTACTGTGCAGGATCCTCTGGGCAGTATCCGCTGTGCAGTAACCGACCTACAGTCCTCAGCGGGGTGATTTCTTGAACTCTAGGAGTGGCGGGCAGAGGTCATGACGAAGCACATTTTTGTAACGGGTGGTGTGGTCAGTTCGATTGGAAAAGGACTGACGAGTGCTTCGATCGGCATGCTGCTCGAAGCGCGTGGGTTGCGAGTGCGGATGCAGAAACTCGATCCGTACATCAACGTTGATCCCGGAACCATGAGTCCGTATCAACATGGCGAGGTTTACGTTTTGGACGATGGTTCTGAAACCGATCTCGATTTGGGTCATTATGAACGCTTTACCAGTGGCCCGCTAACTCGCGATTCGAACTATACCACCGGCCAGATTTATATGTCAGTGATCGAAAAGGAACGACGAGGACAGTTCCTTGGCAAAACGGTCCAGGTCATTCCACACATCACCAATGAGATCAAAAGCGTTATCTATAAACTCGCTGGCCCAGAGACCGATGTGGTGATCACCGAGATTGGTGGCACAATCGGCGATATCGAGAGCTTGCCCTTTTTGGAAGCTATACGCCAAGTCCCGATTGATGTCGGTAAGGAAAATTGCCTCTTCATTCACCTAACGCTGGTACCCTACCTAAAAGCTGCCGCTGAACTTAAAACCAAGCCGACTCAGCATTCCGTCGGCCAATTGCGTCAGATCGGTATCCAACCAGATATTTTAGTATGCCGATGCGAACAAAGTATCTCGCGTGAGGAACGTGAGAAAATCGCTCTGTTCTGCAATGTTCCCATTCAGGCGGTGATCGAAGAGAAAGACAAAGACTTCTCGATTTACGAGGTTCCTCTGAGTCTAGTTGAGAATGGGCTCGATGACTTGATTTGCAAACGACTCAATTTATCAACACGACAGCCCGATGTCTCTCCTTGGAATGACATTCTACATCGCCTGCGCAATCCTAAACATGAAATCAGCATCGCTGTTGTGGGTAAGTATGCCGAACACAAAGATGCTTATAAATCAATTTATGAGTCGCTCGATCATGCTGGGCTTCATCACCAGTCGAACGTTCGTGTAGCACGAATCCAAAGTATCGATGTAGAAAACGAAGGTGCCGAGCGATTACTCAGTGGTTATGACGGGATATTGATCCCAGGTGGTTTTGGCGAGCGAGGAATTGAAGGTAAAGTCCAGTCGATTCGTTTCGCTCGAGAAAGACAAATACCATTTTTTGGTATCTGCTTGGGAATGCAATGCGCGGCGATCGAATTCGCTCGCAACGTGGTCGGACTTACCAATGCTCATTCCTCGGAATTCGATAAAGATTCACCTCATCCAGTGATCTGCTTACTGAATGAGCAACGAGAGATTACGCAGATGGGTGGCACGATGCGGTTGGGAGCACAAGCAGCAAATTTGCAGTCAGGCTCCTTGGCACACCAAGCCTATTTGACTGACTCTATTCGCGAGCGCCATCGCCATCGCTACGAATTCAATAACGTTTACCGCAGCCAGTTCGAAGCTCATGGTATGCGATTCAGCGGCACCTCGCCCGACGGTGGTTTGGTCGAGATCCTGGAGTTAACCAACCATCCCTGGTTCCTAGCAGTACAATTCCATCCTGAGTTCAAGTCGAAGCCAACAGCTGCCCATCCACTGTTTTCCGCATTCGTCGGCGCGGCCATCGCTCGCCACGGGCGCCGCAAAGGACGATCGGCTGATCAAATTGAAATGGTTTAACTTCTATGATTAACAATTGAGGAGTTATTGGTAGCCGTGACACAAGATCCCAAACTTATCATCGATGAGGATTGGAAAAGTCAGGTTGAGCGAGAAAAGCAGCAATCAAGAAAGACCTCCGAAGAAATGAATTCACAACCCCCTGACATGTCTCAGCTTCCACCACCACCGCCGGCTAATTTTGAAATGCTCGTTACCGGCTTGGCCACGCAGGCAGTTGCGGCAATGGGGCAATTCAGCCCAGCAGACATCCGTTTGGACTACGCGAAACATTACATAGATCTACTTGAATTACTGCAGCAAAAGACGGTACGAAATCTTACCGGCCAAGAGCACGACATGCTCAAATCGGTATTGCATCAGTTGCGACTTTTGTATGTAAGTGCGACTAGCGCTGACGACACATCAGGCAGCGAAGGTACCGCGCCCCAATCGAAGCTCGAATTGCCATAATTCATTTTTACCGGAGCCCTGTTAGTCATGCTGCAACAAGCGATCAAGGACCGTGTAGTACGCCATGTTCTGCCTAAAGTTCGCACTCCTGGACAGTACATTGGAGGCGAACCGAACAGCGTACGCAAAGATCATCGCGAGATGACGGGTACGCTCTGCATGGCGTTTCCAGATGCCTACACGATCGGGATGAGCCATCATGGCTTACAGGTCCTGTATTCGTTGATGAATGCGCGACCGGATTGGGCTTGCGAACGTGCCTTTACCCCTTGGCCAGATGCTGAAGAGTTGATGCGACAGCATGGGATTCCGTTGTATGGGTTGGAAACATTCACGCCTCTAAAGGAATTCGACATCCTAGGTTTTTCGTTGCAATACGAAATCAGCTCTCCCAATGTCCTCACGATGATCGATTTGGGTGGCATACCGCTGCATGCAGCTGATCGTGCTTTGGCAGATACCCTTGTAATCGCAGGTGGGCCTTGCTGCCAAAACCCAGAGCCCATGGCTGATTTTATCGATCTGTTCATCACCGGTGATGGCGAGCCAGCTCTGCCAGAAATCTGCGATCTCTGGGTAAAGACTCGCAATGAAATTCGCGATCGCGAAGGATTGCTCAGTGGAGATGCGGGGAAGAATCAACGAGCGGAAGCTCTCGCCGTTCTCGCAAAGCAATTGCCGTACGCCTATGTACCTCGATTCTATGAACCCGAGTACCACAACGGCCGTCAAGTCGCTTTGAATCGGATCCGCACCGATGTACCAGAAACCATCGAGCCATCCGTCATTCGTGATCTCGACTCGATTCCTCTCCCTGTAAAGCCTGTTGTGCCATTAGTCGAGTGCGTTCATGATCGAATAGCCATCGAGATCATGCGCGGCTGTCCTTGGCAGTGTCGTTTCTGCCAAAGCACAGTTATCAAACGTCCATTGCGGATCCGTGAAGTTGACACGATCATCAATGCCGCCTTAGAGAGCTATCGCAACACGGGATTTAATGAGATCAGCATCCTATCGCTCTCGAGCAGCGATTATCCGCACTTTGAGGAATTGGTAACGCGACTTAAGAAGGAATTCAAACCTCTCGGGGTAGGAGTATCTGTCCCGAGCCTTCGCGTTAATGAACAACTTCGTACCTTGGCCGAGCTGGTTGGAAATGATCGCCGCAGCGGATTGACCCTTGCACCCGAAGTCGCCCGCGATGATATGCGCGAGCAGATTCGCAAGAAGATTAAGAACGAAGACTTATATGAAGGTTGTCGCACAGCGTTCAGAAATAACTATGAAAGTGTGAAACTCTATTTTCTGTGTGGTCTTCCCGGCGAACGGCCTGTCGACTTGGACGGAATTGTTGAGATGGCCGAAACCATCGCCAAGATTGGGAAAGAAGTGCGCGGAAGATATGCTAAGGTCACGGCGAGCGTATCCAACTTCGTTCCCAAGGCCCACACACCATATCAATGGAACGGTATGCAAAGACGTGAGTATTTCGAATGGGCCCATAAGTACCTATACAGCAAGCGGACGATTCGCTCTGTAACTATTAAGTGTCACAATGTTGAGACCAGCTTGCTCGAGGGCGTCTTGTCGCGTGGCGATCGCAGAACTGGCTCCGCTATTGAACTAGCATGGCGACGCGGAGCTCGAATGGATGGCTGGACCGAAAACCTCGATCCACAGCGCTGGTGGCAGTCCCTGCAAGACTCTGGCATTGATATCGAAAAACAGATGCATGAACCTTATCAATTGACCGATAAGCTTCCTTGGGACCACGTCAACGTGAAGTACGGTCGCTTGTATCTCGAGAAAGAACAAAATCGTGCCGTTATTGCGCTTAATGCAATGGCAGATGCCAAATAAAGATTTGCGCCACAAGACATACGGGAGGCTCGGTTGTCGACGTGCGAATCCGCCAGACTATTCGCTCGGTCGAGATTGGCAGGCTGCTCTTTACTAAACAACTCGTGCTTATAGATAGTGCAGATCTGGACCATCTTGTATGAGATACCCTTGATCTCTTCTAACTGGGCGAGTCCTGTTCTGCAGTGACGCTATCGAAGCGACCTCTCTATCTTGAAACCTCTGTATTGACGCGAATGAGAGGATGCCATTTTTATGACAGATCAATGGCAAGGCTCCCCCTTAGAAAAGGTGACACAACGGACAACTCGAGGGCTCGGGCCGTTAACGACAACAACAGCTAAGTGAGCACTGGCCCAAGTAGCAGGAATCTAGTTCCCTTA
>JAUMAI010000614.1:0-3189 GCA_032116775.1 Pirellula sp.
TCCTCATTGTAGCGGAGCCCCAGGCAACGGTGCAAGCATTTTACGTCCCTCACCGCTCTGGCGGACTGTCGTTGACTGATGGAGGGTTAGTCTTTAGGTGAACAGGGTACCTACTTGCGCTTATTTGCCTATATGGCGGAAGGATTCCTTGTATATGCGGTCGCCTTCTCGTTCAACGAAAACAAGCGGTTCTTCAAACTTCAAGCCACCCGATGGTATACCTAGGAGCAGGTCATCAACGAGAGTCACCTCTACCCCTTCCAAAGAGTCAAGATAAAGCCATCCCATCTTTGAGTTTCCTGCGGACCAGCCAAAATTCTTGTCAAAACAATGGAATTCAACCGTTGCCCTTTTAACAGCATCTAAGTCAATTGAGGTGGACTTCGTTTTGTCTACGCTCGCAGGTGTCCTTGGACCGGATGTCTGCTGCGCTTCGAGGGCCTCAATGAGTTCTTTTTCCGAGTCTAGTCTCCAGATGATTAGCTTCGCGCGTGAACTGTGGAGTACTGGATCTGCAAGACCACTAATTACATAGAGCGTATCCGTTTTCTTTCTAATTATCAGGCACGAATTGTATGGGAGCGGAATCGCTGTAGGGTCCAATTTTTTGGTCTTAGTGTCTCCCTTGTCATCGGCAGATGCCCCCAACCCTGCCCAGAATGCACATGCTGTGAATACGAAGACACGTCCACTTATTGAATTTAACATTTTTATTACCGCATCAGAGTTCTTGGGAATGGCAGATCAACACATTTTATCAATACGGGTCAAGACCTTAGTCTCAATCAATTAGCCTAAGAGTACGTGACTAAGAACCAACCTTTTACGCGATATTCCTGGGCGGTAGTGGCGGTGGCGGTGGTAACGGCGGATGTGGTGGCAACCCACGCGTTGGAGTCCATGGCGTCGGAGGATCGTCAAAATCGTTTGGGACTGGGAGAGGATTTGCATGTTCGAATTCAGTTGGACAAGGCCCGCAGTATTGCGGATCCACTTCGATGAAAAAAAGTTCAGTAAGCGGTTTTTCGGGCGCGCGTCTCCACGGCCCCAAGCCAACCAAAATGCCAGGCGGGACAGGTGGGATGAGCTCACCCTCCTGTTCGTAAACTTGAAGCTCATACTCGCAAACTAGGTCACAGCCATCACCATCGGGAGAAAAATGACAACCAATCAGGTGATATTCCGTGTACGATCTGACGTATCTATTGAAACCCGTAGGATCAAGATCTCGTATTCCGAAAAAGTTTCGATACAGACTTAGTCCATCTCCGTACCCAATAGAGTCTCTGGAGATAAACCTCCCTACCACACCGCTAATCCACCTGGCCCTGAAGTGAGTCAGCCCAATCGTCTGATCCCATTCTCTGCCAGTGTAGGTGTAGCGGTTGTTGATCGCCGAGGAACTGAGCACCGAGGCTGAGGCATCCAAGATCGTTGGTTGGCCGTAGGCTGAGTTGGCGTAGCGCTCGGCGATGGCAAGGACGCTTTGAGTCGTGGGGCATGCAACATCGATGCAACTCGATGCGTACGAATCTCCCGCGCGATCTGCTGAGAGTGATGAGTTGTACCGAATCGACAAGGCGTCCATGGTCCTCATTGTAGCGGAGCCCCAGGCAACGGTGCAAGCATTTTACGTCCCTCACCGCTCTGGCGGACTGTCGTTGACTGATGGAGGGTTAGTCTTTAGGTCAAGTGACTGGATAAGCGGCGCTGATAGCGCCGAGTTCTCGTGCGCAAAAGCGCCGAATGTTGTGACGCGGAGCATGGAGTGTCACAAACGGAACATGACATTTTCTTACTTCTGTCCAGTTCTCGGGAAACAGGAAACTGCCAGCTACTTCGATGCTGGTCGAACTGGAAACGAGGAAGAGTTGAAGACAAAAAGTGGGTTCCCCGTTATTGCATCGAATTTACATACAAATAATGAATCCTCCCACACACCATAAACATGAATCTCGGGATCGCCTATTTTTTTATTTAACACTTCTATTGCTACCTTGCTCCATTTCGATCCAATTTCCGACGTCATTAACCTCGCCTCAGGAAAGTCGATGATCTGCATCCATCGCAACCTGCCCTTGTTTGTAATGCACCACAATCTTACTTTGGAGCTGACATTCGAGTCGTGAACACATACATATACGTTATCAATATCCAACCTGGGAAAACAAATAGTGGCGAATAAAGGCTCTTGGATTCCGAAGCTCAAATAGGACAAAGGAATGGTATCAGCACCTTTTTCCGGGGATACAATATTCCCGTCAACCAGCTTAAGATCTCCAAGGCGGATTAAAGCCGATTCATCGGCTTGCTGTTTGATTGGCTTAAAGCGCAACAAACCTGATTTCATCAGAACAACTGTCCTGATTGAGGCTATCCACCAATCAGGCGCATTCTCAAATTCTCGAGAGAAAAAATCAGCCAAAACGCTCCTGTCTTGGTTGTTGTCGCTGCCGTATACCTGAATTTTATCGTAGTAAAACACACCCCAATGTGCGTGGACTCGTTCTGGAAAACTATTCGCCATTCTCATCGATACTGCAAAGTCTTTTCTTGAAGCATTATCGCTCAAAAAGTCTTCGGTCCAATCGATAGATCGCAAATATTTTGCTTCGTAAGCGTCATACCGCTCCATTTGGCCTCGGCAGACGTTCGATGCTAGTCCAAATAAGATGACAAATGCGCATGTGAACACTGGATTTTTGGAAACCCGCAGTCTATTGCGAAAAATTATTCTTTGCTTTGCCTGGTTCATAAGTACCACCACTAAAAACAACTTTAAAAAAGTCTTTCTCTCCACCACAACAGCAAAAAGAAAAATTACGTTGGGTAAAAGCGCTATTTTCATCCCCTACCATGAAGACATAGTTTACGCGATCGATCGAGCCGTGTCGCGAATCTGTAAGCAAAAATCCCGCAAGTTCCAAATTGAAACTGGGCGTGAGCAGCCGAGAGCTTCCATCCCAGATTTCTGCGTCCGAATCGCCTAGGATGCAAGATGCTGGTTTTCGAAGACCGACGTTTCCTGAGATGATCCATCGAGCCAACCTGGGTCCAAGCTCGATGGCATCGATTCTTGGGTGAAAGGCATCCCTCAAAACCACCATCAAACGGGGAACGGAGTTGGAGTCGCTCAAAGGCTAAAATGAGGTGAAAAAGGAGAAAGAAGTTTCAAAAAGACCAGTAAAT
>JAUMAI010000615.1:0-8247 GCA_032116775.1 Pirellula sp.
GCATCGAGAGTGGCTTGATGAAGATGATGCTAATTGGTCTCGGCAAAACCAATGGCGCAGAAGTCTATCACCGCGCGATCATGAAGTATTCCTTTGATCAAATTATCCGGGCTGTTGTTCGCGAAGTTGTTGCCAAATGTCGCATCGTGGGAGGACTTGGAATCCTTGAAAATGGAGATGAGCAGACAGCTGACATCGTTGCCTGTTCGCCCGAGTCGATCGAAATAGAAGAGGCCGTATTGCTCAAGCAAGTTCGCGCTTGGTTGCCAAAATTACCGTTTGACGATTGCGAAGTATTGATCGTGGACCGGATTGGCAAGGATATCAGCGGAGCGGGAATGGATACCAATGTGGTGGGACGCAAATACAACGACCATGCCGCAACTGGTGATGAACGTCCTCGAATTCACAACATTTATGTTCGCGGGCTCACTAAAGCGACACACGGAAATGCAACGGGCATCGGGCTTGCAGAGCTATGTCATCAACGATTGATAGATGCCATGGACCTGGAGTCGACCAAGATCAACTGTCTTACTGCAGGGCATGTTACTGCAGCGATGGTACCTATTTCCTTTACCTCCGACCGTGAGGCTGTAGCCGCTGCGGTAGGGATGGCGGGCTTAACGCCCAGTCTCGAAGTTCCCGTCATGTGGATACCTGATACATTGCATTTAAATGAAGTGGAATGCAGTGAGGTTTACTATGCAGAGGCAAAGCAGAGGGGTGATCTAGAAATACTGCAACCTCCGGCTCCACTTGAGTTTGACGATTTTGGCAATTTGCGCGAGCGATTCACGGAAGATTCCTCGCATTAAAACGCGTAGGTGTTGACCGCACCAACTCCATACCGTTTTCTTAGAAAAACGTGCTTATCACCTTTTTCAGGCTTAATTCTTAGTACAATCGATATGATCGCTACGCTGTTAAAGACGATCTGTAAACCGTGGATCAGCCTACCTTCAGCGCATTGAACTTCATGCTACGGTTCGAAAAGAAAACCTACAAATCTGTGGGGGTATCTGTAGGTTGCAAATTAATGGTGGCACAAGGTAGCGATCAGTTTCATGTTGACCGGCAAACGACTTGGAATCGGATTAATGACAGAGCGTTGGTCGGATCGAATCAGTGAGCGATTCCGCTTGAAGGTTGATCCAGATTACAGGGCTTGGTTGGATTCAGGTTGGTGGAAGTCACCCTGCAGTGGTGAGTTCCAGCATGCCTTGCCGCCTGATGAACTTTTGGCTGCTACGCCGGACTCTATTTGGGCTGGCTTCATGCTTCCCGATACGTTGCCAGCGATCAGCAATCGCTACGGTGACTGGCTTTGCCTACGCGTTGGCCCAGATGATTCGGTGGCTGAGATTGTCCACTGGTATCACGGTGGTGGCGATTGGTTGCCATTTGGAAATTCATTGAGCGAAGCGATCATTCTCGATTGCACTAGAGCCTCCGGTCCTTCTGCCTCTTACGCGAGTGGTTTAGTTAAGAATCGTGTTGGAGAAGATCCAACCTTGTGGCAATGGGCCTGTGAACGGCAAGGGGTGCAGAATCCGTCTCTGGCTCCATCGATCCAACTTCGGTCTTCAAGTAGTTTTTCAAGTCCAACTTCCGACGTGAGCCGTCAGTTATCGTCCAACCCTGCAGTACTGTTTGATTCGTTGCTCAACGCAATCAACTGGCCACTCAAAGAGAAAGCTGATCCGGGGCTAGCGCTTCGGCTTCAAATTCCCTGGGAACCGTTAATGGTGCAGTGGATGTTCGATGGAGCCTTGATCCCAGATGATAAGAAGAAAGAGGTCGCCAACGCGTTGTCTATCTCCGGAAAATTGGACGATCTACAAGATTGGAATACAGCGACTGAGATCGCAAAACACCTCGCAGGGCACCGTCAAGATTTAGGTTGGGTATTTGATGTTTTGGGTTGGGCTTACGAGCGATCTGGAAGTATTGAGGAAGCTTTACAAGCTTATCGCCAGGGTGCCATGGCGAGTGTATTTTCTGACCAATCGATAACCGTACGCACTCACTGGTATGACGAGCGTTTCCGAAAGTTTAGTGCGGCTCGTTTATTTGCACATCTCGACACACTTCCAGAGGCTTGGAAGCAGGATGAATATTTAAATCTTCTGTGGCATGCTCCACTTAAGTCGGGTCGCGCTGACATTCGACGCTATTGGCTCAAGCAGGCTCAGCTATTCTCGCAAGCCAATAATCATGCCGCAGCGTACGATGCGTTCTATCGCGCAGGTTGGGATGTTGGTTCGCATGAGCTCATATCGTATCGAGAGATTCTCGAAGGCTTGAAACAATCGGCCGAATTGGCTGGCTGGCAGGCTCGTGCGGCCGTAGCCGCTTTGCATTTGGCCTGTTTGAATGCACGATTAGCCTAGATCTAACTAGTAACCCAGTGCTGACTAGTAACCCAGTGCTAACTAGTAACCCAGTGCTAACTAGTAACCCAGTGCTGACTAGTAACCCAGTGCTGGCGAGTGGCCAGCATGACTGTATATCTCTGTTACAGAGATGTAGGATGCAGTCGCCTGCCTCTAAGCAGCTTTGGGATGGTAGGTTTTCACAGCGACCAGCTTGCCATGGCTTACTTCGTAAATGGTATCAGCCAGATCCAGTAACGCTTCGCGATGGGTGATGATTAGAATCGTTTGACGTCCTTTGAGATCAGCGAGCGACTGTCGAATTAAGAGTTCGCTTTGCATATCGATTTGGCTGGTGGCCTCGTCCAGAATAAGTATTTCAGGTTTTCTCAGCAAAGCTCGCGCCAAAGAGATTCGTTGTCGTTGACCACCACTCAGGCAGTGTCCACCGGCCCCCACGATCGTCTTGTATCCATCCTTCAATTGCTTGTGAATAAATTCATCCGCATGGGCGATTTGTGCAGCCTCGAATACTTCAGCATCCGTGGCGTCTGAAGTACCGTACCGAATATTTTCTATGACACTACGATTGAATAACTCCGTGTTCTGTGTGACCAAGGCTATGCGAGAACGCAGGTCGTGTAGGGATAGATCTCGAAGATCGCAATCATCCAATGCGACCGAGCCAGCCTGTGGATCATAAAAACGGCAAACCAATTGCATCATCGTCGACTTGCCAGTTCCGTTAGCTCCAACGATACAGACCGTTTGGCCGAATGGTATTTGTAGTGAGACATCTTCTAGGATTGGTCGATCCGCCTGATAACCAAAACGAACGTTTTGCAGGCTGAGTACTCGATGGGGTTTGGCAATCGACTTAGGTTCAACCGGATCCTTAATACGACTTTGAGTGTCGAGCAGCGGATAAAGATTATCGGCCGCAATGATACCCGCATTGATGAAGTGCATAACTCCCCCGAGTTTTCTCAGCGGATCGCTGGCACCGACTAGCAGGCCGAAGAAGATAAGCATCTGGGGAGCGCTGAGTGGGGCTTCGCAAATGGGTATGCCCAAAATGTGAGTTTCGCGATACAGGATCAAGTAAGCACCACCCAGCATTGTAATCGAGATCATGGCTAGGCCAAAAATTTCAATCACGGGTTTGGCGAGTGTACTATAAAAGATAACTCGCATCGCATAGTAACGCATATTGTCTGTTGTTTGGGCAAAGCGATTTCGCTCGTCATCTTCCATGCAATAGGCTTGAACGGTTTGTAAGTTGCCAAGCGATTCAAGCATGACCTCATGTAGACCGGCCGATTGGTTCAAAATTCGCGATGAGACATTACGAATTTTTCTACCAATCCAATAGATAAAAAAACCAGCCAAAGGCGCGACAATCATCGATAACAGTAGTAGTCTCCAGCAAATCAAGCCGGCTCCAATCAGGCAGACTAAAATCTTGAGAGGCTCGCGTACCATTCCTCCCAGGCAATTTGCCAAGCCACGCGCGAGTTGATCGGAGGTGTAGATGATTTGAGCTGCGAAACCGCTCGTTCCGTGCGCTTGAAAAGAGGCTTTGTCGAGAACTAAAGCTCGATCAAATATTTGACTACGGATATCGCGAGTGATGTCATTGGAAACGCGGGCGACCAGCCATTCATTCGCTACCAATAGTCCACTTTTTATCACCGTGGTTGCCATCAGTAGGCCCATGACAACGAGCACTGTATTAAAGGGGTCCACTGGAGCGAATCGATTTAACCATGGTCGAATCGAGGTAGCTGCCGCAGCGGCAGCTACCTCCGATTGTCGTTTCGTTTCCAGTTCATTGCGGCGATGATGTTCCTTATCTGTTAAGTCTCTATTGGCGAACAGGGATAACTCTTTGTCGATCTCCGCTAGATTTTTTTCTGAAAGCGTAATTCGTTCGCTATTCCAGTCTTGCAGGGATTTACCCGCTAATGTCACTTCCATAACAGGATAGATTGCACCGATGTTTCCACCCCAGATGAGGGCAACCCCTAAAGAGCATAGCAGTGCCAGCGTTAATGATGGCCAGTAAACTATGGCAACCTTTAAAGCTCTGTAGAAATTATGCATTCGAAAATGTCCTGGTAGTAAAAGGATCGCAGCGAGCCTCAGCAGGTTAGGCTACAAAGCGATCGGCAGTCGAATCTGGTTGATTAAGTTGTTGTTCAATCAGAGCAAGATCCGACTTGATCATCATGGTGATGAGTTCTGGAAAGGTTACCTGTGGCCGCCAATCGAGTTGCTTGCGAGCTTTGGAGGAATCCGCGACCAGTTGACAGCCATGCTCTGGACGGGAAAACGCTGGATCAATGACAACATATTTCGCTGGATCCAAACCGACGAAATTAAAAGCGAGATTGACGATATCGGACACTTTGTGAAACTGGCCAGTTCCGATCACAAAATCATCTGCTTTATCATGCTGTAGGATGCGCCACATCGCTTCTACATAATCACCCGCATATCCCCAGTCACGCATGGCTTCGACATTGCCCAAACGTAATTCATTCTGCAGGTTAAATTTGATACGAGCGACTGCCTGCGTAATCTTTCGACTAACAAATTCATTTGGGCGTCGGGGGGATTCATGATTAAACAGGATCGCATTGCAGGCAAACAAGCGATACTGCTCGCGATAATTGCAAGCCAGGTGATGCGACATTACCTTGGAACTTGCGTAAGGGTTGCGAGGACGGAATGGCGTGAGTTCGCATTGCGGTGAAGCAATGGGCTTGCCAAACATTTCGGCGCTACCGGCTTGTAAGAAACGAATGGTTGGATCTACCGTCCGGATGGCCTCTAGAGCATGCAAAGTAGCAATGGCATTAGTCTCTGCACAACCAACTGGATCATCCCAACTTCTCGGAACACAACTCATGGCTGCCAAGTGATAATATTCACTCGGTTGGGTATCTAGCAGTAGTTGTCGGACAGATGTCTGTTCGAGTAAGTCGACTTCGTGGATGGAAAAGCGATGGTGCTCTACAGGGAGAGGTATCGTCTGCTGCAAGGTACTGGGAATGTTGTTTTGGGTGTGTGTGGGTCTTTGATAGGTATGGCTGGGACGCACCACACCATGAACCTGATATCCCTTAGACAGTAATAATTCAGCCAGATAAGAACCATCTTGCCCTTTTATGCCGGTGATTATCGCAGTCGATGTCATGCCGCTCTCCTAGTTGCCTGTTGGTTCGGCGGCAATTCAAATAGATTGACACAACTTTTCAAGAGTGATCGTCCGCAATCTTCCCAGGTTGGCAAGCAGAGTGGAGAGGCGGTGATCTTGGGAATCCTATCTTCAGGATATTCAAGCAGCTCAACGAGACTGGAGGGATTACCCAATTGGAAATATTCGCATCTCTCGCCACCCACCTCACGATGGATTGGCGTGTCGCTCACTAAGGTTCTTTTGCGATGCCATAGCGCCTCGATGATCGGCAAACCAAAACCCTCTACGATCGATGGAAACAAGACTCCTTTGGACTGGCTATAGCAGTACTGCAACTCGGCATCGGTAACATCATGAAACAAGAATAGGTTCTTATTCAAATGTCGGTGTTGCTCGATACGGCGCATCAACGGTTCGCACAAACTCCCTACTCGTCCCACGAAACAGAGTTTCTCTGTGGAGCCGCTGTCCCAAAGGAGATCGAATGCATCCAGGAGATAGCTATGATTTTTGCGAGGATCAAAGGTGGCGACCATCAAATAAGGATTAGAAGCCGTATTGGGTCCAAAGACCTGTTTTACAGGATCGCGAACGACTCCTGTCGTTTCACGGATCTCCGCGCCCAAAGGGAATGAGACCGTGGTTACGTGATGATTGGGATCGGTGCGATATTGAGGTAGTATTTCCTCGAGTTGGTCTCGAACCGTATTGGAGATTGTCAGCAGTAAGTCCGCATGATTAATCGCGTTTCGGAGATATGCTTTGAAATTGTTATGCCGCTTCTGACCAACGAACTCGGGATGTGTTAATGGAATAAGGTCATAGATGACGACGGCAATTTTTGCACCCCTCCTACGCGCCTTCGCTGCTGCTTTCCAAACCGTGTTCCTGCCCCAATAAGCATCGGGAAGAATGAGTAAATCGCCAGCTCCCGGCTTGGCGCTACCGTAGCGGAAAAGCAACCATTTTCGAGTCGCAACATTGTAAGCTTGGTGGGGTATCTTAAATATGCCCAAGTGTCCAGCTTCGGGTCGGAACCATTTCTTGAGTAGCCTCGATCCTGTCCATCGGCACAGTGCGGCACTCGCTCGATCATAAACACGAGGCAAGCAGGCTAAAACATTAGCTCGTAATTCAGCAGGGCCGGAAAGCAAACGTTGTGGCTTCTCGCCCAAGGATGCAAAAGATCCGTTGACTGCGATCACCGTTTCCAATTTTGCGGGTTCATTGGCCGCATACGAGCTATTTTGCGGTACTTTCTCTAAGAGCTCTTTATTTCCACCACTGTACTCGCGGACGAACTTTTCGATTTCAAAAATAAGCGAATGTACAACGCGTTCAATCCCAGAACGCCGCCCAGAGGTTGCCGTAAATGTTGAATCAATGAAGATACGCTGAGGGAGCCATGCCCAAGAGGATCGATTTTGTGTCATGAACTCATGCGCTCCTTCGCGAATTCATCTCAGGCCGAATCGGATCGAGACTTCGGTTCGGCAAAATCCACAGCTTCGCTAGCCATCCCTCAAAGTGAATAGCTAGCTTTTTCTACCAGCTGGCTTCCTTGCCGCTACGGTGCAAAAAGTTAGTGTTTTCCGGATAAGGCTTTCCTGTCAAGACGAATCGAGTGCGGAAGCGGCGGAATACGGTCTAGAGTCAAGGCAATAAAACAGGTGATCGCAGGGAAATAAGTGGAGATTGTCCACTACGCCCTTTCCCACTCTAGATGAAGAATAAAAAAGAGAAAAATAAAAAAGCGGAGATACGTTTTGAAATCTAGATTCCAGGATAGCGGCCACACAGCATTGATATGCTAGCAAATTCTCCTGTCGCCTTTACCTAGGGAACTTTTTTTCTGATGGCTGCTCCAGGGCAGCCGACCCAAGTTTCTCCGTCGGGCACATGGTGAATAATGACGCTCCCTGCGCCAGTCACAGCTGCGCGTCCAATGCTCCGTTGAGGGATTACAATCGTTCCGATACCGAGAAGGCTCTCGGCGCCAACGGTGACATTGCCCGCTAATCGACACCCAGGGGCGATGTGTGCAAATTCCTCAATGATTCCGTCGTGGTCGATGCTACACCCGGTATTGACTATGGCACCGGTCCCCACTGCAGTATTGGCACCGATAATTGCTCCTGGCATTACCACTACACCTGGATTTAATTTGGCAGAAGGGGAAACGTAAGCATGTGCTGAGACGATGGTTGGATAACAAATATTAAGGTCGCTTAATCTCCTGCTTAATTTGCGCCTTAATCGATTATCCCCGATCGCTACAAAGCCGAGTCGTTGCTGCCGAGCGTATTGCTTCAATAAAGCTTCGGACTCAGGATACACCGGAACACCGAGCAACTGCTCGCCCGGACTCGCTTCGACTGCCAGGCAAGCGACCACACGATAGTGCGGTTGGCTGTGAGCGGCCTCGATAACCATTCGAGCATGACCGCTGGCGCCGAGGATGAAAATGCTTTGCATCGGATAGCTCTTTACTATTTGGGGGCACTGCGCCCATTCACAAGTGGAATAACCGTACGCCACCAATATTTCGCGCATACGATATCGAATACTTGTACACCGAGTTCTCTTTCGTCGTTGTTTCCATGGAGGGTGTATTTAGGAACAAAAGTTTCGCTGTCGATTCTAATCCTTAAGTCAGCTGTTCGAATCGTC
>JAUMAI010000616.1:0-2393 GCA_032116775.1 Pirellula sp.
TGATTTTCACCCTTTTGGGTTGTTTTGGCGATTTTTTCATCTTTTTGTCGGTGAATTCGTGGCCGGCCTATCTTTCTTGGGTCGCTGGTTAGTGGCTATCGTGTAGGGGTTCTTTAAGGGAGTGGACTGTCGTTGCAAAGGCGGTAATGACAATGGCTTCAGGCGAACTACCAATCGAAACGAACAACCCGAGTGAGAATCAATAGTGGATCGCTATCCCCAAATTTTCTCATACTGGGCCACTATCTCTCGTTGATGTTCAAAAACGAATCGCTCAGGCGGAAGCCAATCAGATGACGCTGGCATGGAAAAAAGGTTGGGCCAAGTGGAAGCCACTAGGAGAATGTGAAGAGTTTCAAAATAGCTTTTCTTCGATTCCCGGCGACAATTCATAGTTTGGCTTCCAGTAGTCAGTCGTAGGTAGTTCGCTAATGTTGAAGTAACGGTTCTAGATGACGCGAAATAAATCGCTGTTGTGTTACGATGGCTAGTGTCATTCGAATGTTCGTTACCCGAACGAACGTTCCAATGGAGTTCTTGGGCTGTCTCTCTCGTTTAGTACTGCGTGACTTATTTTAGGGAAATCAAGATCATGAATTTCGATGATCTGCCAATGATTAAAGTGGATGAAAAAATCTTTGATCAGGTCAAATTTCCACATGCGAGCGAATCCATTCAATTAATTCAGACGCATATATCATGGGTCTTCCTTGTTGGTTCATATGCGTACAAATTGAAGAAGCCTGTCGCTTTTCCATTTCTTGACTACAGCACTCTAGCCAAACGCCAACAGTATTGTCTGGAAGAACAAGAGCGGAATCGTAAATGGGCTCGGGATCTATATGTTGAAATCGTTGGCATTCATGGTGAGCCAGGTGGC
This sequence comes from Pirellula sp., assembly GCA_032116775.1. Lineage (GTDB taxonomy): Bacteria > Planctomycetota > Planctomycetia > Pirellulales > Pirellulaceae > JAFLCP01. The sequence goes on from JAUMAI010000616.1 coordinate 881, forward strand.
TTATCTCTCGGGGCTCCGCAAGCTGATGTTGAATGGGCCATTAAGATGCACCGATTCTCGCAGGATGACTGCTTGTTACTGCAGGCTCAAAAAGGGCCATTACCGAGTGAATGGATTGATGATTTAGCGAAACACTTGGTGCAAACTCATCAAGATGCCCGTGTGTTGGACAAAGAAAGCGCCTGGGGTAAAGCGGACTCTTTGAAAAAACAATTTGACCAATGCTTTATCGACGCTGCCGCTGCATCGCAAAAGATGAACCGAAGGCTTGATACAGACAAGTTAAGAGAAGAGCTATATTGCATTTTGGCGCACTCGGAGCCCATTTTATTGAGACGGCGAGATCAAGGATACATCCGGGAATGTCATGGAGATTTGCATCTCAGCAATATCATTCGCTGGCGGGGGCATACCGTTGGGTTTGATGCCATTGAGTTCAATCCTGACTTTTACTGGATTGACGTTTGGAATGATGTGGCGTTTACGGTCATGGATTTGGATTGGCGATCGCAGGGAAAGGCGGCATCTCGGTTGATCAATTTCTATGCCGAGGGAAGTGGAGACTATGATGGATTGTCGGTGCTCAATCTCTATTTAGCTTATAGGGCTCTCGTAAGAGCTCGAATCGCTGCCTTGCGAGTTTTACAGAATAATTCAGAGAGTGTCGTCGCACTCGATTCCATCACAGAGATGGAAGGTTATTTGAAATTATCCCAGGCTTACTTTGGTGAGCCTAAGCCGCAGTTGTGGATTACGCATGGTGTAAGCGGCAGCGGTAAATCGACAGCCATGGAGCCGATGCTTGAGCGACAGCGGATGATTCGAATCCGAAGTGATGTTGAACGAAAGCGACTAGCTGGTCTGAAAGCGAGTGAGGCTGGTCCACCAGAGAGTTATACTGCGGAGTTCACACAGAAGACCTATGTGCATTGTATGGAATTGGCTAAGAAGGTTCTGAAATCCGGTTTTTCTGTCATCATAGATGCAACATTTCTGAAGCATTGGCAACGTAGTCTAGCGCTGCAGTTGAGTGAGGAATTATCAGTACCATTTCACATAGCGACGTTTACTGCACCAGTCGATGAATTGCTCAGGCGGGTCAGATTGCGGCGCGGTGATGCATCTGATGCCGATGAAGAGGTCGTGCGACAGCAATTGACTCAGCAGGAGCCGCTACTGGTTGACGAAATGAGATACGTAGTCGAGGGCATTGGATCGATCGATGGAGTGAAGAGCTAACGTCCAGGTAATTCGGTCCCACGCCAAGCTCGGATTTCGTACGAACATTATTCTTGTAGGCGAAATAGATATGTCGGAAATATTACAAAAGGTAATTGATCGAGCAGGCTCCGTACGTAAAGCCTTGGAGCAATGTGGTGAGCAACTCGTCCTAGCTGAGAGTTGTACTGCCGGTATGGTTGCATCTGCCTTAGCTCATTGGCCCGGTATTTCAAAGTGGCTATGCGGTTCAATGGTCGTTTATCAATCTGCTACCAAGGAGACTTGGCTTAGT
>JAUMAI010000617.1:0-2850 GCA_032116775.1 Pirellula sp.
AGTAAACACGTCCGCGTCTGGAGATAATCTTCGTAGGTACAACTTTTAGGCACTGCGGACAAAGGCTTTGAGTGGTACCAAGAAATGTGTAATCCCGCGCTTGCGTGTGTCGCCCCATGGATTTGACCCTGCGGAGAAATAATGGCACCGAAGAAAATGGATTGGTTTTAAATACGCAAGGTGTAGGAAAAAATAGTTATAAAGCCTACGACGGAAGCGAAGCCTGCAATGATAAGAGAAATAACAAAGCCATCCATATTGTAACCGTAGGTATTCGCTTCATAGATAGCGGAAAGCCCAATTACCGACGCCGTGCAGATGGTGAAAAAAGCAATAGACATGGTCATGCTGATAGCCGTCATCAGCAAAACAGATAGCCAATAGTCACCGAATCCATCCAGCATTAGTCTTAAGGGTGGTAAGCGTTGCACTCGACGCCGATGGTTTCTCAGAGGAATTCGCAGGGCACCGAAGCCAAACATCCAGCCAGCAACCATAGCCATGGGCCAATTGGCGACAATCAACCCAATAACTACCAAAATCGAAAAGGCAAAGGAAAGCCAATAACCAAGTCCTAAGCTGGCATTGTCGCCGAGGTCCGCGCTGTTTTCGTAAGCTTGACTTACCTGTGGCGTGTCAAACGGATTCACTTCCGGCAGCGCCGGCATTGGGTTAGCGATAATCGGCGGGGCATTTGGGACGCTGGGGCGCTGAGTCGGATCAGGTTCTTCGGTTGGTAGCATTCGCAACATCCTGATTAGCAGCTCACCTAAAGCGATAGCTGCATGGTGCTGAGTGACCTTAGTGCTGAGTGACCTTATGACTGAATCATAGTACTGGAATGCTCACTCCAAGGGTAGAACAAGGAAGTAATTCCAAGTCTCAATTTTGCAGCAGAACTAAAATCAGGGTGGGCTAGAAAGTCTGATTCCAAAACGCAAAACGGCGTGACATGGATATCCGCCATGCACGCCGTTGAGTGGCTTAGGCTGAAGTTTTCCTGAGGTTAGACAATTTCGGGAACGACATAGGGAGCGCGATATTGGCGTTTCAGCAATGCGTTGGCCTTTTCGGCATATTCACCGATAAATCGCCCTTTGGATGGATCGAGTTCCAGCCATGGACTCATGCGTAGCCCCGAATTGTCTGGACTGATTTCATGAGCTGCTAAATGCTCATGCATTTCTTCGATAATTGTCGACCAGCCAGGAAAGTCCCCACCCAGATTGAGAGCCTCTGGCACTAGGGCGGCATCACCCATTTGATAACAGATGTTGGCAAAGTTACACCAGCCTGTCGAGTCGTGCCCGACTTGTACTTCAGCATTCAGCGTCTCTGGTTTTCGAGAGCGAACCGCATTGATGAAGTTCTCCTGATGACTGCGGCCGCTATCGCCGCGAAATTCGCGAATGACTTTGCCATCGTTATCGAAGGCTTTAGCCGATCCACGCTGTCCTTCCAATCTTCCACCTTCACCGTAAACGACATAGCCGCTTCCTGGACCAGGAAACTTTGGCGATTCATTTTTCCCTTTACCTGCAGAGAGATTACTCAAACCGATAACCACAGGTAAAGAGCCAGTATCAAAGGCAACGCAATGAACATTCGGTGTTTCACCGGCGTCGTTCCATACAAGCCGTCCTCCGCCGCCCAGAATTCGCTTCGGAACAGCGACACTATCTTGGAAGACAACATTGCGAACATCATCAAGAACGTGAACGCCCCAGTTCCCCATTTCACCCGAACCAGTGTTCCAGTCCCAGTGCCAATCGTAATGCCATTTGTCGCGGAAGACCGGTAGGTCAGCTGCTGGGCCAAGCCACAAATCGTAATCTACCTGTGGATCTTTTGGTAATGGTTCGGTCCGTTTGCCGATCGAGCCGCGGACTCCGTATCGATTGACCCGCACTCGCTGTAAAGTTCCAATTCCTTTTTCTTGATGGAGAAACGCTTTGATTTTCGCTTGCATCGGGTCGGAACGTTGTTGTGTTCCTACCTGGCAAATTCGCTGATAGCGACGCGCTGCGGCTACCGTTTGCTCACCTTCCCACTGCGTGTGAGAGAGTGGCTTTTCTACGTAGACATCTTTGCCAGCCTGCATCGCCCAGATCGCAGCTAGGCAGTGCCAATGATTACAAGTGGCCACCACGACGGCATCGATGTTCTTATCATCGATCATGCGTCGCAGATCGCTGGCCTCTTTGGCCTCGGGGAATCTCTTCTTGGCCTGCGCGACGCGTCGTGGATCTGGATCGCAAAGTCCCACGACACGAACTCCTGAAACCTTTTCAAAGGACCCCATCAGTTCCCCTGCCCTGCCCCCGCAGCTTAGGAAAGCAAGGCGAATCTCTTCATTGGCCGAGGTCGCTAGTGCCGATCGACTGCCAAATGTTGCGTTGCCCAGGAGGGTAGCCGTTGATGCTGCAGCGAAAGATGACTTTATAAATGAGCGTCTATTGGGAGATTGGGGTGAGGACATAGTAAACCTTCAAACGACGAACTTGGGAGGAATGACGATCGTGACAACAGAGTATCGTGACACAATATTATTTCGTATGGTAGCCAGGCAGTGACCTCAAAGCGTAGACTTACGTGGCCATATCCGACTGGCCTTATCTTACTCGAAGCGAATGCGAAAAGTGAGATCCGAGAGAAGACTTTTTCTGCCGCATTTTTCTAGCGTTTGTGCGTGATCACCCAACTCAATTTGGAAAGCTTCGGAATCCATGATCGTTCTGGTAAAAGAATTAATTGTGATCGCAATTCGTCATAGTTTTTCGGTTGATTCGGCTACTCTGCGTAGTTGGGGGGGCACGTTTCTTTTGGCCCTGTCAGTGCTGACAAATGTTG
>JAUMAI010000618.1:0-3336 GCA_032116775.1 Pirellula sp.
CATGCAGGTCTGTGGCTACCTAAGGTCCAGGATCCTAGAGAACCAGGCTTCAGGGACTTAAACTTATTTGCAGAAGAAGGCCCGATTGAGAGGATCCTAAGCCTTGCGGAGGTAAGTCACAATTAGAGCCGCAAACAGTGGCTAGCTGTCCCGCTTCTTTTTGATCCTTAGGGCGAATACCTTTGCCATAAATATCGGCAGCAAAGACAGCATAACCAAGTGCTGCGATGCGCTCGGCCTGATGTTTAGTCTCTTCTGAATTGCCAAGCCAATTGTGGACCATAAGGATTGCGGGAACAGGTCCTTTAGCTTTCTCGGGATAAACGATAAACCCTTCTAAGGTGTCGTTGCCCTGTTTGTATTCCACCGGCTCTAACTTTGCCGCACCGAATGCTGCCGTTGACATCATTATACTACCGGCAAGAAATGACTTGATGAAAGTTAGATTCATGAGGGGCTCCTTGGAGTTATGTGGGGTCAGTCACTTCCGCCAAGCTACTGAAATGTTTTGTTTACAGCAATAACCGTTGCTTGCTGAGAGTGACTGACCCCGTCAACCGTCAAGAAATAGAAATCTTGTACTTTAGAATAAATGGAATCATTATAAAGTATGAGCAACTCACTTTACCAATTGGTGCTGCGTCAAAAAGCCGAACTCCGACGGCCTCTTAGTGAGCCCATAGTCGGCCGTGAAAGCCTAACAACGTTATTGGATGCCCTTGAGTCACCACTGGTCAAGATCATTATCGGACCACGCCGGTGCGGAAAATCGACACTGGCCAAACTCGTCATGCGTGGCAAAGCCTGCGCTGTTTGTTCTGGTGCGCGAAAAGCTCAGCACATCCCCTCGAGAAGCATGCATCTGGCAACTCCACACATGTCACCCGGCGACATCTAAGCTGCTGATGCTCATGTCCCTTTCTCCCCCATAATGCTCGTGATCAAACCGCAGGCATGTCAAATGCCGCTGCCAAATCGTGCGCCTATCAAAGGCGACGCCCCGAGCTCACTCCCTGCTATCAAACCATCGCAGGCCATCTAAACACATTCATCGCCGAGCGCGAAGCTGAGCAGCGGCCCCTACCCGATTACGTGGTCAAGGAGTTCGAGGCTTATCTCAAATGCGGTATTCTGGCACACGGATTCATACGCCTTAAATGCACGACGTGCTGTCACGAAAAGGTTGTCGCCTTCAGTTGTAAAAAACGCGGTTTCTGCCCAAGCTGCTGTGCCAAACGCATGGCTGAGGCTGCAACTCATCTGACACAAAATGTACTACCTCTTGTACCGTATCGTCAATTCGTCGTGTCATTCCCCATTCCACTGCGTTACTGGCTGCACACGAATAAGCGCTTCGCTACGGAGTTCTTTGGTCTCGTCACCAAAGAGATTAATCGCTACTACCTGCACAAAGCTCATGCTGCTGGCATCGCCGATGCGACGCCGGGCAGTATCGCCTTCACCCAGCGCTGGGGATCGGCGCTAAACTTAAACCCGCACATTCACTTACTTTGCATTGATGGTGTTTACACCAGATATGGCGATGTCGCACGCTTTCGCAATTTGGAGCCAATTAGCGATGAAGAAGTCGCGAGTCTAGTTGAGAGTATCGCTAATCGTGTCCGCAGTCTGTGCATCAAACGTGGCTACTTAAATAAAGACGGCGACATAGTTCTAAACCCCACACTCGACCCACTGTTTCAAGATCACGAATCTCTTACGGCCGCATTAGCGGCATCGATAGCCGGCAAAATCGCCTTTGGTCCTAATGCCGGAAGTTACGTCCGAAAGATTGGCGGTGGCTTCGGCTATGAGGGTGAAGTGCCGCTTGCTAAAGGCAAGCGCTGCTACTCAGTTAACGGCTTCTCACTCCACGCCAACACCGCTGTTAATACTCATGCTCGCGACCGACTTTATAAACTCATCGAATACATAGCCAGGGGACCACTATCCAACGACCGTCTCGAGATTCTAGCAAACGGCGACGTCAAGCTAGCACTCAAAACGCCGTGGTCTAATGGAACTACGCATCTTGTGTTCACGCCATCCGAGTTTATCGAGAAGTTGGTCGCACTCATTCCCCCACCGCGCAGTCATCTCGTACGGTGGGCTGGGGTTTTTGCACCCAACTCTCCTTACCGGAAAGACATAACGCTCAGGCCGGAGATCAAGAAAGGATTCCAGTTTGGAAGTGGTACAGACGAGGAAAAGGGTGAGTTTAGGAACTACACCTGGTCGAAGATGCTCGCTCAGGTGTTTAAGATTGACGTCACCAAATGCGATCAATGTGGCGGCGATCTCGTCAAGGTCTGCGCCGCCGTTACCGATCCCATGCAAGCTAGGCGCTATCTAAAACACGTCGGTCTCGACTACGAGCCTCCACCCAGGGCACCGCCTAGACACGAGCAGGGCGAGTTCCACTTTGAGTCTGATGACTGGTCGAGGGAACACCTGAGCTAAGCGAATTAATGAGTCAATTGATGAAACAGAGTCCAAATCGCTGATGGGCCAAGGCAGACTATTGCCTCGATGGCTGGTGCTAAAGCCAATTACGGAGATTGCTCACAGTCAGATTGAAGCAAAGTTGGCTGGTATGACCGTATCTATCAACTTTAGGCGGATAGTGGGCTGAGGATGCGGCAAATTCGAGCAGGGTAGGAGTGAGGGGTGTTGGCGCAATATGGGTTGAATAGCCTACCATTCTTCAAAGCGGACCCAGGTTTTACCTGCTTTCACTATATAGCCGATGTTGATGGCGTGGAGCGCAGAAGTCCTAGCACCAGTGTCAACTTTGGCTTTAACGCGGGCTAATCCCAATTCTGGCAATGCTACATATTCACGCCAGCCGACGACCTTGAGTATCTTGGCTGTGCTTACTTCCGTGCTCAAACAAAGACCTCACTGTCATCACTGTTAACACGGTCTGATAAGTTGGCTAACTAGGGATTCGTTGCAATGGATACTAGAGGGGCGGTTGTATCAGGCTGGAGTGCAAGCGTCCATGGAAGCTGTAAGATTTTCTCTCGAGATGTTCGGCTAGGCGGCGCGGAGCAGAACCAGACGATCCGACATTGAGTATAATTCTAGCTGATTTTCGCTTAAATAGTATCAACGCGGCAAAATTTGCCGCTGTGCGTTTAAGCCGCCGAGGGCATGTTTTTTCGCATTGGAGTGGTACTGCCTATCATGTAGGCCTGGTGACGCACCTGCCACTGATTTGGGGTGAGAAGGAGCCAGTGCCACTGGATCTTTGCGAGGCGGCGCTCGCCGCTGGCCTTGCCGGTTGCCCGTGCCACTCTAAACGTCATGGTCAAAGCAAACTGCCCGCGGTCTGAG
>JAUMAI010000619.1:0-7050 GCA_032116775.1 Pirellula sp.
TCATCAGGTGTGCCGGAGAGGCCGATAGAGTTCAGAGAGAAGATTGCAAGAGAGAATATTGAACAAACACGAGCGAAAAGTCCTAGACGAGGGAAACGCCAGAAATCGTACATGTCGAGCAATGCCTGTGATCTCATTGAATCGCCAAAGGGTGGTGATTTCTGTAAGGTCAGTAAGTTCTGCGTGACAATTGCAGCCTCTCTACTATCTTATCGTTTTAGATGTTGGGTCGCAAAGAAATGTGGGTTATTTCGTGGATTGCCAAAAAGATTTAACGATGGTCTTTGATGGATAAAGGGATTGGAATGAGCGATAAAGATTTGGTTGATAGGTTACGTTCTCGAAAATGTTTGCCGTGCGAAGGTGGGGTCGATGCTTGCTCGCTAGAGGAGGCAAAAAACTGGCTGCAGGGGCTCGATAGTTGGGAGTTGTCTCCCGATGGCAAAAAAATCAGCAAAAGTTGGAAGTTCAAGAACTTCCTGCAGTGCATGCAGAGGGCAATAGCCATCGGTGACTTAGCCGAACAAGAAGCGCATCATCCAGATATCCATCTCGAAAGCTATCGTTTTCTGCGTATCGAAATTTGGACGCATGCGATCGGTGGTTTGAGTGAAAACGATTTTATCTTGGCGGCTAAAATCGACGCCCTGATGCAAAATTCGCAGTAAGATCGGTTGATAAAAAAAGCTTCATCTATCTACCGGATAGATGAAGCTTAGTATGAATCTTTCAATACAACCAGCCTGCCGAACTCCAGTTGGATGGACGGAAGGTTGTGTTGCAATGCTAGTCTGGGTTATGAACTACTTGGAATATTCCGCTTGGAAGAATTCCTTGCTCTTGTCAACAGTTGGTTTGATGGTGCGCGAGCCTTCCTTCCAGTTAGCTGGGCAAACTTCGCCATTGGTTTCGACATATTGCAAAGCTTGGACCATACGCAATGCTTCATCCACACTGCGGCCGAGAGGTAGATCGTTAACAACTTGATGGCGAACAACACCTGCTTTGTCGATCAAGAATAGACCACGCAAAGCGACTGCATCGTTTAGAAGTACGTCGTAACTACGAGCAATCGACTTGTTGAGGTCTGCGATCAATGGGTAATCGATTTGGCCGAGACCACCTTGGTTGCGAGGTGTGTTGCGCCAAGCCAAGTGACTGTAGTGGCTATCGACGGAGACACCTAGAAGTTGAACGCCGAGAGCCTCAAAAGACTTCGCAGCGTCAGAGAAGGCGATGATCTCAGTTGGGCAAACAAAGGTGAAGTCGAGCGGATAGAAAAACAGCAAAACATACTTTCCTTTGTAGTCTGCTAAGCTGACTTCCTTGAAGCTACCGTCAGCCATAACAGCCTGAGCCTTGAAGTCAGGAGCTGGTTTCTGCACGAGTACGGACATCTTTGCTCTCTCCTAAAAAAGTAAATTCAAGCGACTTGTAAAGATTTAGGCTGTACGTTCTTTTTACTGAATGATTCGCAAATATGGACTATTTGATATCTGCATCTCAATAAAAACTCGAATCGCCTACTTCGTGATGACAATCGTGTTTGGGATCATGAAGACCACAACGCGGCACAGGCAAGATCCTTTACCGCGTAGGCCAGCGGATGATCTTCGGTTATTATCACCGTTTGTCAACCAGCCGACAGGCGGCCGCCGTAAAATGTTCCCACCCGGAATTGTGCTTTCATAAGAGCGGTATCGGCGGTTCGCACTGGAGGGGTGGGCAACTTCGGTGTGGGATCCTGCGAAGCTTTGGATAACTGTTTTCGCGGCGATTCTATGACGCTTTTTGCAAAGGTGGATTATCCGAGCTCTAGCTCAGCACCTTTAGTAAAAATCCCCCCCGAAAACTCAAGTTGCTACCCGTTGGATGCTTGGTAATTAAAGCCATTTCGAAAGAGTTCAACAAGAAAGAAGCCGTCGGATGGATAACGCAGCAACGAATAATGGGGAAGAGGCAAGTGTTGATGATCAAATCGCGACGGTGACTCAACTAAAACGCATCGTGGCTACTTTTGTGGCTGAGCGAAACTGGGAGCAGTTTCATAATCCCAAGAATCTGGCAATGTCATTGTCCATTGAGGCGGCCGAATTGATGGAGCATTTTCAGTGGCGCGACTTAACGGAGTCGGCTGAGGTTGTTCAGGACCCTGACGTTCGACCCAAAATAGCGGAAGAGGTTGCGGATTGCTTGGCCTACATTTTGGCACTCGCCAATGTAATGCAATTGGACCTCAGTACGACGCTCAAGGGAAAGATGGCCCGCAATGCCAAGAAGTATCCGATCGAGAAATCGATCGGCCGATGGGATCGGCCGATCAAGGAACGTGAGTAAAGAATACGAACGTAATAAGAGATCTGGCAGCTCTATTTATTTTTTTGCATGCCAAAGTCTAATAGCTTCATCGAGGAAGCTAATTCCTTTATGCATATTGGCTGGTTGTACTCGGGTGGGAAGATCATCTGCGGTGTGGATCAATTGCAAAATTTTGGGCCTTATTGTTCTGTCTCCCCCAAACATCTTTTCTAGTTCTTGGACTTCCGCAGGAGGCAGTAGTGAGAACGAGACTGCGGTTTCTCCACCCTGAATAAAAGATAGGTGATCGCTCGGCGGATAGGCTTCCGCAAATTCAAAGGTAAACGGATGCTTGGTATCAACCTCTTGGCAGGCCTTGATCAGTGGATGATCTTTGTTGGGAGAGTAGAGCCAAACCTGATCACCGTAAGCGAAGACATCTGCGTTGATCATTAACAACGGTTTCTCTTTCAGTGTTTTGACATAGGCTGCTGAACCCCAGAGGCCATTTTCTTCCAAATCAAAGAAAACAGCTGTTACACGCAATTGTTCAAGAGGTTTATCGCGAAGTCGTTTCATCAGCTCGATCAAAGTGACACAGCCGCCGCCATTATCCACTGCTCCTTGGCCAAGTTTCACCCGATCTAAGTGGGCTCCGAGAATAAGCCAAGGAGGATTAGGGGTTTCTCCATTAGCAGATGCTTGATTGCCCTGGCCTTGGATGTCGACAATCAGGTTTTTACCCTGTTGATTGCCGCGCTCGAATTGTTGGATTTCAAATTTAAAACCTGATTCTTCCAGCAATTCTCCCAGAAGCACATGTCGTTCTGCTTGGCCGGCACGACAGAGTTTTTCAATATTCTGTTGGATCACTTGGGCGGGCTGACTATCGGCCTGATCGCCTGTAGGTTCCTGAGACGAAAGGTTTTCTGAAAAAATCGTTGGAAAGAAGATGACCGCAAAAAGATACGATAACGCTCGAACTACTGAACGCAAACCAAACTTAGGTTGCGATAGATCCTGGTTGCACATTATGAAGCCATCCTGTTGTTGATTGCCATGGTCGAGTGGCAAGCTCTGCTAAGCTTGCGTTAATAAGCTCTATTCTTTAGGTTTTTCGCCGATTACCAGCAGAGTCCCTTCCTTTAGATCTCCTTCCAAGAGTTCTGTGAAGCGACTATCGGAGATACCGATTCGAACCTTTATTGCTCTTAGGAAATCTCCATTCTCATACCAGACGTAGCGATCATTCCGTTTTTGATTAGCAGAAAATTTTTCTGTCGCAGATTGATTGGTCGCGATGTTATCGTCTGAACGTTCTTCGGCAACTCCATCAAGAATTTTGCGATCATCCGGATGGACGCGAGCTCGATCGGGATAGAAACGGAGAGCAGCGTTGGGGATCTTGGTGATATTACTTCTTTTCTCTATTTGAAAAGAGAGATTAGCGGTCATACCAGGTAGCAGCTTTAAGCTGCTATTCGGCGTTTCCACAACGACAGGATAGGTGACAACGTTCTGCTCCGTGGTGCTCGAGAGTCGCACCTGTTTGATCTTACCATTCTCAAAAATTTCCTCAGGATAGGCGTCCACGGTAAATCGAACAGGTTGCCCCTCTTTTTGAGCGCGGCTAATGAGGCCGATATCGGCCTCATCCACAGAGGCGAAGATATTCACGATCTTGTCTAAATCGGGTGCAATGATAAATAGCTCTGGCGTTTGAAATGATGCCGCCAATGTTTGACCTTGATCTACCTTTCGATCGATGATGATTCCATCAACAGGGGCCGAGATCTTGGTATAGCCTAAATTGGTTTGCGAATTTTCGAGAGTCGCGCGAGCCTGTTCCACATTAGTTTCGGCTACGGTGAGTTCTGCTTCCTGAGCCATTTTATTGAATCGTAATTCGTCTAATTCCGTTTCGGAGATGAACTCGCTGTTGATTGCCCGCAATTCGGTTGCTCGTCGTTCTGCGTTAATGGCTTGTTGCAGCCGAGCTGTGGCTCGTTGCACTTCCGCTTCTCGGGTTTTCAAAATGGCTTGGTCGCGGAGTACAGCGGAGTCATAAAGTTTTGGGTCGATCTCCGCTAGAACCTGGTCCTTGGTTACCTTGTCGTTAAAGTCAACGTGTAAATCTTTGACTGGGCCGCTGACGACAGAGCCAATAGATACTTTTTGTATCGGTTGGACTTCACCCGTGGCATTGACAACTAAGATGATTTCACCTTGAGTTACCGGTTGAGTCCGATACTGAATCTTGGTGCGTTCGCGCCAATACTTCATGGCCGGGAAGTAGGCTGCAATTCCACCGCCAACTAAGACGGCCAGAATTAGGAACCACTTGATAAGAGATCGCATTGTGAAATACTCGGTGCCGGCGGCAAATAACGGTGGAAGAGTGCTCTGGCAAGGGATGGTCTGCCGGCGGTGAACGCCGAACTCCCCGAAACTCGACTGGTACTAGTCTATTTACAAGCTTAACCGGGGAAAAGTTTCGCTTACCAGCCTCAGCACGCGAATTCACCAATAAATGACGACTCTGCTGAATGACGACCTTTCCTCGTTCACGGTCAATTCGCCCTACTTGCGGCGATTATTGCCGCTGAAACGGGCTGGAACCGAAGTTTCCGAGAGAAAAGCTTACCAACGGATGGCTGCTGTGCCCCAGGCCAAGCCTGAACCGAAACCGCTCAGCAAGACCTTGCTACCGGGCTGGATCTTTCCACTTTTGACGGCTTCATCCAGTGCTAAAGGAATACTTGCCGCGGAGGTATTTCCAAAGCGATCCAGGTTGATCCAGAGGCGGTCTCGCTGGAAGTCGAAGTCCTCGACTGCGGAGTCAATAATTCGCAAGTTAGCCTGATGCAAAATAATGCACTGAAGATCCTGGGGATTCCAACCTGCATGGCCCAGTACGTCGATCGTACTATCGACTACGACACGTACCGCCCATTTAAAGACGGAGCGTCCATCCATGGAGAGATACTGACGCCCTGATTCTAGAGCTTCGGCAGTTAATGGTTCGCGGCTACCGCCACCAGGAATGCAAAGTGATGACGCGCCATTACCCTCCGCGCCAAGCGTATAGCTGATGAGGCCTTGTGTCTCATCGTCGCTCGGCTGAATCAAGACGGCTCCCGCGCCATCACCGAAGAGCGGGAGCGTTTTTTTATCCGCCGGATTCACGGTCCGGCTCATAACTTCCGCGCCGATGACCAGCGCATTGCGAGCCGTTCCAGCTTTTATAAATTGACAGGCAGTGACCATGGCATACATAAAGCCCGCGCAGGCAGCATTGATGTCCATTGCCGGTGCAACACAGCCGAGTCGATTTTGAACAAGGCAGGCGGTTGATGGGGTCAATTGGTCAGGCGTAATGGTCGCTACCAGGATTAAGTCTACATCCGCCGCGGTGAGTCCGGCGTTGGCCAAGCAGTCCTCGGCCGCGCGAACAGCCAAGTCGCTGGTGGCCTGCTCTGGGTTCGCATAGCGTCGCTCGCGAATACCGGTGCGCTGCACAATCCACTCGCTATCGCAGCCGAGGGAATTAAGTTCTTCGTTGGGAACGACTCGATCGGGAATACAACTTCCCGTAGCTACAATTTTCACACCAGTTAAGCTTGCCAACCGACTTCGGCCGGAAGGGCGATAATTCTCCAACCTTTGGCGAACTGATTCGCTGCGGTTTGGCTCGACGCCATTCGATTTATTAGTTGCAGCAGCGTCGGTCGAAGCTTGCATGGGGTCTTTCTGAGCAGCTGGCGAGGAAACGTTAGCCAATTCGGAATTCTCTTTTCGAAAATCTCTCATTACTGAATTAATATGCAGTAGCCTCACTACAAAAAGGCTTGAGCTACCGCTTCAATAGTTGATTCTCTGGAGTTTACTCCGAGCTGACCTGGTGGTAGCCGGGGCATGGAGAGCGATAGTATACAGGAAAGAACCTGCTTACTGACAGGCACACTGGCCGGAAATTTCAACCAGTAGATCCTGAACCAGTAGATCCTGACAATGCTGAGAAAAGCGACGGATTGGAGCTTTTTTTTCGATTGGAGAAGTCGTGCGTAATTTGCTGTGGGAATGTCGAGCCTGGATGCGAAAAGGGCATCGTTGGGGAGCGTTATTGGTTGCGCTTCCATTTCTCATCGTGCTTATCACCGGACTGATCTTGCAGTTAAAAAAGGAATGGCACTTTGTTCAGCCACCCACCCAGCGCGGTTCATCAGCCGAATTAATAATATCTTTCGACGAGATTTTGCGTAAAAGTCGAGAGGTTCCCGAGGCCTCCATTAAGGGTTGGGAGGATATCGATCGCTTAGATGTGAGGCCCGACCGTGGTTTGGTGAAGGTGCAAGCCAAGAGTCAGTATGAAATCCAGCTCGATAGCAAAAGCGGTGAGGTACTGCAGGTAGCCTACCGACGCTCGGACTGGCTAGAAGCGATGCACGATGGGTCGTGGTTTCATGAGAAGGCTAAGCTTTATATATTCCTACCCTCGGCTGTCGTTGTCCTGTTTTTATGGATGAGCGGAATCTACCTCTTCTTTCTGCCTGTGGCGGTTAAGCTTGGGCGTAAGTCCAGGCTTTAGATAGATTTACTCTCTTCACGAATTATGCTTTTTTCGGCGGAAATGCACCAAACCGGGGGCGGATTTCTACGTTTTTGTTTATCGCCAACGAAGGACTCGGGTACAATTTAAATTGCCCACAAAACGAGCCGACCTACAAACGGCTCGCCGAGCTCCCACCTTCT
>JAUMAI010000620.1:0-1872 GCA_032116775.1 Pirellula sp.
GGAGCCCGGCCTGTGAATGTTGCCGATCGCATAGCGCCAGATCGCGGAGGCACTCCGCGGCATGCGGCGCGCGCCTGCGATGATAAGGCGCGCCAGCCCCAGCAGCACCACGAAGCTCGCCACCAGGCCGCCGAGGAAATAGGCGGTCACCCGCGTGTTCTCGAAGGAGATGAAGGTCAAGAGCGCGATCAGCGCCAGTGCGATGCCGATGGTGATGAGTTCTCCCGCGCCCGGCCAGCCATGAACCGGGGCAATGCGCGAGCGGAACAGTGCGGAGGCCGCGACCCTTCTCGTATGCGCCAGCGGCCACAGCGCGAAGGCGATGGTGGTGAGAAAGCCCATAGAACCCGCGAACAGCAGAGGCCGCACCTCTATGCCCGTCGACACCGGGAGGGGCAGCAACGAGCCGAGCAGCGTCTGCAAATGTTCTTAAATATTCTCGAGACAGCGCAATACGAGAGTCTATCCAGGGCCGGTCAGGAGTATCTATCGGCAGGTACGTGTTGCGATGGTTCCCCGTCCGAGCTAACCGCAAAGCAGTCGCCAGTATTCGCGAATCACTTTGAAGGGAAATGGCGTGGGAACTTTTCCTCAAGTGAATACAGAAAAGCGGTCGCTAAAGCGATTGAATATATTCATGCTGGGGACATATTTCAGGTGAACTTATCACAACGCTGGATATATCCAGCCTGCTGTGAATCGCTTGATCTCTATTGCGAACTACGAGAGGTTAATCCAGCTCCTTTTGCTGCCTATGTGGACCTCGGTACCACACAATTATTGAGCGCTTCCCCGGAGCGTTTCTTGAAAATGCAGAATCGTTTGGTGGAAACACGCCCAATCAAGGGTACACGACAACGCAGCGAGAATCCTGTCGTTGATCTCCTGGTTGGAGATTCCCTGACTGAAAGTCGTAAAGATCGCGCTGAGAATATGATGATTGTCGATCTTCTCCGAAACGATTTATCAAGAGTTTGTGAACCTGACTCGATTCGAGTGACTCAACTTTGCCACGTCGAAAGATATCAATACGTATTGCATTTGGTTAGCGCCGTTGAAGGAATACTATCTGATAAGGTGGAACCTCTGGATCTTATAAGGGCGACCTTCCCCGGTGGTTCGATCACAGGGGCACCAAAAGTCCGGGCGATGGAGATTATCGGTGAGTTAGAGCCTACCAGACGCGGCGCATATTGTGGTTCGTTGGGGTATATCGGTTTCGATGGTGCCATGGACTGGAATATTGCTATACGAACGATTACTTCTTCGAGTGGTTGGTGGCAAGTGCAAGCAGGTGGTGGTGTGGTTGCCGATAGCCAACCCATCGCAGAAGAGGCCGAAACATGGCATAAGGCTGAGGGGCTGGTGCGCGCGATTGAATCGGTGCAGCGAAAGGTTGGCTGTACATGATTCTTATCATCGATAATTATGATAGTTTTGTTTACAACATAGACCGCTATCTGAAGCGACTCGGGCAGCAAACCGTGGTGATGCGTAATGACGAGATCACGGCGGCTGATGTGTTGAAAGGCAATTATGCGGCCATCGTCATTTCACCAGGCCCTCAAACGCCGGACGAAGCTGGTCATTCGTTAGATATAATTAAGCAATGTGGTTCGAAGATACCGATCCTTGGTGTTTGCTTAGGTCACCAGGCGATCGGTCAAGCATACGGCGGTAAGGTTATACGTGCTTCGCGACCTGTTCATGGACAGGCCTCTTTGATTGAGCACCAAAGCAACGATTTATTCAGCGGCCTAACATCCCCGCTGTCCGTGGCTCGCTATCACTCGCTGGTAATCGATCCGAAGTCTCTGCCCGCTTCGTTGCAGGTTATCGCAACGTGTGATGGAGAGATGATTATGGCCGTCA
>JAUMAI010000620.1:1882-2757 GCA_032116775.1 Pirellula sp.
ATCGGGAATTCGCTGTCTGGGGAGTACAGTTCCATCCTGAGTCGATCATGACGGAAGGTGGATATCGTATGTTGGCTAATTTTCTCACACTGAATGATTTAGCCGTAACTCCCGCAATGCCTCAGAGCGATTTGGTTCCCGAGGCAGCCACACATATTAAGATCAATAAGACGGTAGAGCCTTGGGATGAAGTACCTTGGTGGGAGTTACCCTAGGCCACCTTATGAAAGAGGTCTATAGTTTATGCCGCTTGTGATTGAGGGAGTTTTGACAACTGAAAATTTGGATGGGTCTTTGCACTTCGCGCCTATGGGACCGGTAGTGAACGAGGATTTTACACAATGGCAAATTAAGCCATTTCAAACGTCGTCCACATTTCAGAATCTGAAGCATCGACCACGCGGGGTATTTCATGTCGTCGATGATTGTTTTTTGCTTGCCGCGGCAGCAACCGGTACGAAGCTCGAAGTCGCAGCACACTTTGAATCAGAGTATGGTTGGATTCTGGATGACAATTGCCACTGGTATGCTTTGAATTTTGATAAGTTTGATTTGTCGGGCCCGCGAGCCGCTGCTTGCGGAAAAGTGGTAGAAAAAGGTGTTACGCGACCTTTTTGGGGATGGAATAGGGCCAAGCATGCAGTTCTCGAAGCTGCTATTCTGGCCACCCGAAAACATATGTTGCCTCGAGAGCAGATTGAACTGGAGTGGAATTGGTTAGTCACTCGGGTTGAAAAAACTGGTGGGAAGCAGGAACATTTAGCGATGCAATTGCTGGCTCGCGATATGAATTTACCATACCAAGTTCCCAATTCGTTTTAATGAAGTCGATTGTTTGTGGTTATGTGGAAGCTCATTACCGGATCCCGATTGCA
>JAUMAI010000620.1:2767-7468 GCA_032116775.1 Pirellula sp.
GCGGATTGGGGTTGATGGTGCGCGAGCCTAATGTGGTTGCTTCTTTGGCGGTGGATAATGACCAGAACGACCTTCGCTGTAGCGGTGCTTTAGCTTGCGAACGGATTCAACAGCAAATAGATATATTCAAATCCACTGGAATACCTATTTATCGCGGAGCAGACATAGAACTCAATGCCTTGCCACCGCAACATGCGGGGTTCGGTAGTGGTACGCAAATCGCCTGTGCGATTGCTACTCTTATCCGAGTGGCACTCACCTCAGTTGAATCGACTGCGGCCGGGAAGAGTCGCTTGACGAAATCACTGAACATGCAAAATATTTGGCCCGATGCAAACGATCTGTTTCGTTGCAGCGGTCGAGGGAAACGCTCGTCAATCGGAGTCTTTGGCTTTCTCAACGGTGGTGTAATCGTCGATAAGGGGCATAGCTCCGATACATCTGGCAGGCTCTCATCGCGACTTTCTTGCGAAGATACGCTCTACGTTTTACTTGCCACTCCACGGCAAGACCAAGTTATTACAGGAGCCAATGAAAATCGACTCATTGCGAAGACCGCTGGCCAAGCGAATCCCAAACGAGAAGCAATGTGGGACTTAATACAGCGTTCAATTATTCCATCCTTGCAGCGACGAAATTACGACGAATTCGGTGAAAGCCTTTATGAATATGGAATGTTGGCGGGATTTCAATTTAAAGAAGTTCAAGGAGGTTTGTATCGAAACCAGCAGGTCGAATCATTAGTCGCTCATATGAGACGGCTTGGAATTCGTGGGGTTTGTCAAAGCAGTTGGGGGCCAACCGTTTTCGGATTGACCCCCGATTATGAAAAACTGGTTTACGTACTCAAGGAACTGCAGCGGAGCTATTCGGAAGAGGTTCATTTACAAATTACAACTGTGCTCGATGAGCCTGCGACCGTTAGCGTCGAGGGTGAACTAAGCTGACAGTGCTGTAGCTACCGCTTGCTTCATTTTAGTTAGGCCAGTTAGTGCGACCTCTGCAGCATCTTGTTTCCAGTATTCGGGATTGAATAGTTCAAGGGAAAGAACTCCTTGGAAGCCAGAAGCCCTCAATTGCTGCAGGATGTAGGAGAGCGGGGCGATGCCATCCGTCGGATAGACTCGATGCGAATCATTGATTGTTTCACGCGGTGGATCGGCAGGATAATCATTCATGTGGAAGACATGGATTTTTGTACCTGATAGCAGTGGTAAGGAGGAAAACGAATTTCCCCCTTTGTATAAGTGGTACACGTCTGGCAGGATGCAGGCATCAGGATGTGCTGCTTCAGCTGCCACAAAAAGCACTTCAGAGAGTTTGTGCAGATTTTTCGAAAATCCCCATACTTCCAATTGTGGGGCAACTTCGAATTGACTGCCGATTTCCAAGAGCTTGCGATAACGATCAGCGGCGGCCCGTAAATCAAGCCCTGGTTTGTCAGTGGCCCCGGCAGGTGGTGCTGCTATTCGTCGACCGCCGAGCAATCGTACAACTTCCATATCTCTTTTGGCAACCTCGAGCCCTTTCGCTCGAGCCGCGTCGTCGTCGACGATCCAATTCGCAAACGCGATGGCGCTTTCAACTTTAAGGCCTTCGGAGGATAGGACTCGTCGTAGCTCGTCGAGTTTGCCACCCGATTTAAGATATTCTTCCACATCATTGAGCCAGATTTCTATTCCGTCGTATCCCGCTTTTGCAGCAACCTGGATTTGGTCGACAATGCCCAGTTTTTGTCCACGAATCGTTGAAGTGTTTAGGCAATAACGAAAGTCAGATGTGGAAGGCATATTTGATTCCTGGGCGTAAAGGCTGGTGTTGTGGGAAAGTACACTACCTAGAGATACCGCAGCGCCAGTAGCGGCAAGGAAGTGGCGACGATTGGCAAAGGATTCATTCATGGAGGGAGGCGATCTTGAAGGAAGAGCGAATGCTGGCAGTCTGAATGACCAGAACTGCTAACCAGTGGCATAAATCACAGCAACGTAAGGGTACAACAAAAATACCCTTTCAAATTATAGTGCCAGCAAGCGGGCACCGACTAGAGTGCACGGCATCCTAGAGCCGCCAGCTTGCTCGGACGCCAAGTGTGATCGATGGAAGATCTGCAATCAATGCCCCAAGCGTTGGGCTTGCTCGATGAAGGGTATATCTACCATATTTCGCCATTGTTGTTGAAGTTTGCGCAACACGGAATCGGGCGAATTCCAATGAATCTGCACGCCATCTAATGACCGAGCTCCCCAAATGCCTCCGTTAGTTCCAGTTAATAGGATTTCGCTGGCGTGGCGAAACGTTTCGATGTCGATGGTCTCAAATCGGGTCGCAATCCCCAACTCTTCTGCCAATTGAATTGCGATATCGAGGCTGATACCGGGCAATACCTCTTCTCTTCGTGGAGCGATAATCGACCCTTGCTGGTCGACCATCATCACGTTGGCAAAAGATGTTTCGGTCACTTGGCCATTGAGTCCTAGCATTACGGCGCCAACATTTGGCCCCTTGGCTACAGCTTGTTGGTCTGCCAAGTAATAATGTAACCGGCTTCTAGTCTTGACGCTTACCGGCCAGCACTCGCTCGGAACGTTACGAATGGAAGAGGTGATTAACTCTTGGCCATGCGTGTACCATTCGGCAAGTCGCTTCCATGGCAGCTCGCCAGCATGGATGATCCGCGTAGGTTGCTGTGAGGATAAGCGTCCTGGAGTCGCTAGAATGACCAAGCCGATATCGGCTCCATCCGAAACGCATTCCAATGCACTAGCAGCGACGTTTTCGCATACAGATGCGATATCGAAATTGGCCCAGCGATTCCATGTGAGTCCGACACTTTCTATCGAATCTCGAAGACGCGCTAGATGACGCTCGATCTGAAAAATCTTGCCGTTATAAGTCCGTAAACGCTCGACGAGCATTACCCCCTGCAGCACTCCCCAATCATCTAAGGAAAGTGTTGCTTCGTTGGTAGGGCACCAACGTCCGTCGACGTAGGCCAAGGATTCTTGGATCGATCGCTTATAGGTTTGGTTCATTTTCAGGTTGGATGTCGAGAGCGACATTCGAATCGATCCAATCATTCCAAAGTACGTGGTCAAGTAAAAATTTTGTGCAGAAGCAATCGCGATAGTAACTTCGTTCGTCGTGTGAACGGCCAAGGGCTGGGCGACAATCAAATTGTCGCAGTTTCATATAGTCGGGAGCAGAGACGGAGTGACTACGTGCATTTTCGTTTCCCTGACGTGATCTGGGAAGTATTAGTCCAGCCACACCAGCAGCGATCGCATGATGCTCTGCGCCAATCAAATGATAACGCTGTAGCACTGGGTCGTTGGAGTTGTATAGATTCACAATCGAGGAGATAGATTCGGCCGCTTTTCCGTGTCGACTATTGGGCAATAACCAGTTTCGGTCGATTGCTGCAGCCATCAGGCTAATACGAATTTCTTTCGGTGACTCGCCTTCGTTGAGCGTTCGGCCACAGAGAATACCACCCGCTAGGGCATGCATGGACCCTGTTACTGCTCGGGCACCATAGCTGAAACCAATGACCCCCAGGGGTTGTTCGCCAGGAAATCTTTGCAGCAACGCCCCAAGGTAAAGCCCTTGTAGTTCAGCCACAATGGCATTTTCCCTAACATCTCGCAGGATCGGTTTTTCGCGTTGGCTGGCCCAACTGAATACGGTAACACGAATCGGGTTTTGAGCGCGCTGGGCCAAGTGGCGATAAATCAGTAGTCCGCGGTCTCTCGTCAAATCGGCAGGCATCCAATTGCCGTGCACGTAGACAATATTGTGCAGAAAAATATCTGCATTCTTATTGTCCATCGAACTTGATGCTTGACCCTGGACTGACGCCAAATACTGCTCAAGTGAAGATGCGATCCATCCGCTACTTGGCAACCAGCGCGATACGCGAAAGGGAAGTTGATCGAAATTTGCAGCACAAGCACTCTGCGGTAGATGGCGAGTACTTATTTCCCACACTTCATCCAAGCTACGGATGTCACGCGGGATAGCTGGTGCATCATCGAGAAGCATCTCTTCTACTTCGATCGATGGAACATCGCTCGCAGCATACAAGCTGAAGCATGAGGTCGTGGCTATAACGGCGATGAAACCAACAATGTAGCGATACGACTGAGCTCTCCAACTGTACTTATCTGAAGAGCCCGCACTATCGCAGGATGGAGACAAAGCAAACGATTCGAGACGAAAATTCGCAGCAATCATGGCAACCGCGATCAAGTTGGGAAAACAAGAGGGAGGTGAGCATCGAAAGCCGCGAGTGTTTGCAGGAATAATCGTCATGACCGTTACAGAGCAATTCAAGTGCTGTAACGTCCATTCTCGCTGGCCGTTCCATGGTTATTTCGATGATCAGTCAGCTTCTCTGCCGACAAGAGACTCTACCACCTTTTCCGAATGCGTGATGCCTTTTGGCAACATCAAAGTTGAAAATTTTACACACGTTTCGTTTGCACATCAAAAGTCGTGACGTAGATTTGTGCGGCTGGGTATAGACCCTGCCGGTTGTACAAACTTTGTTTTCGGGGGGTTATGTTATGAAGAAGTTCTCTTTACTCGCCGCTGTGATGGCCATCAGTGTCACCGGTTGCAACTTGATTCCATTGCCATCGTGCTTCAATCGTGGCGACAGTTGCCCAGCCATGGGCTGCAGCGCTGAAATGAGCTACGAAGGTT